>JAGMEL010000085.1 GCA_023128195.1 Caldifarciminota bacterium
GATTGATAAAAGACCTGTAGGCCAAAGGCCTTTGATAACAGAGATAAAAAGCCGATTACGGAGATGAAGACATCACTGTAATCTGTTTTTATATCATTGTAATCAAGGAAAAATTATTTTTTCCTAAAGAGCCCGAAAAATCCTCGTCCTTCTTTTTTCTTTTCTTTTGTTTCATCCTTTTTCTGTTCAGGTTTCTCTGGCTCAGCCCGTTGCACAATTTGGACAAGACTTGAAGAGATCATGCCATAAAGAATTTTTGATACCTTAAATTCAGAGATATTGATTTTTTGAGCAATTTCTTTAATGGTGCGTGATCCATCAACAAAAGAGAGAACTTTCCACTCTTCAGGCATTAAGTTGATATTATTTACACCAACTGCCGGAACTTCAACAATCGTTACGATAATATCAAAAGAAGGAATCAATTTTTGTATTTTTCCCAGTTCATCAATTCGCCGGGCTGCCTCAAGAACAACCTGCTGAATTGGTAAATCAACGGTGTTTTCAACAGCCTCTTCGCCTGGGTTGAATACAAATCGACCTTTTTTCCAACTTAAGATGGAATCAATTGCTGGTTCGCCCCTGAGGAAGTTTGTTTTTGCATGGATGACCATGCCGTTCTTAAAATACATAACTCCAATATCTTCATCAATCTGAATTTGTAATCCTCCATCTTTTTGTCCTAACTGAATTAATTGAATAACATCGGTTAATTCAAAGTCTTCTAAATTACCTTGTAGTGCCATTACTCTTTATACACACCCATATTCCGGAATTTTTTAATTCTTAAAGGAATAAGTACATCAACAGGAATTTTCAAAAGTTCTTCCAGGTTTCGCAAAATGGCTGTTTTGATATTTTTTGCGGTATGTTCGAAATCCATATGTGCACCACCGATAGGTTCGGGCACAATCTCATCTATGATCTTAAAGTTTGATAGATCTTGTGCAGTTAGTTTTAATGCCTCGGCTGCTTCTTTGTTCTTTGAGGAATCACGCCACAATATTGATGCGCAGCCCTCTGGTGATATGACTGAATAGATTGCATTCTCAAGCATTAGGATGCGATCGCCCACGGCAATTGCCAGGGCACCTCCAGATCCACCTTCTCCAATAATAGTCACAATAATGGGTACTGGTAAGGTTGCACATTTATATAGATTTGTAGCAATTGCTTCTGATTGACCGCGTTCTTCAGCGCCAATGCCTGGATATGCGCCAGGTGTATCAACCAATGTAATTATCGGTATATTGAACTTTGCTGCCATCTTCATTATCCTCAATGCTTTTCTATAGCCTTCAGGATGGGGCATTCCAAAGTTTCTTTTTATTTTTGCTTTTGTATCGCGTCCCTTTTGATGCGCAACAATTGCCACATTGTATTTATCAAGTTTTGCAATACCGGCAATAATGGCCTGGTCATCACCAAAACACCTGTCACCATGCAGTTCAATGAAGTCCTCAATAATTAAATTTAAGATATCTAATGAATAAGGACGTCTTGGATGACGCGCCAGCTGGACGCGCTGCCAGCGATTGAGATTAGAGTAAATTTTCTTTTCTAATTTTTCTACCTGTGTTTCAAGACGTTCGATTTCGTCTTCAACACCTTTTAGCCCTTTTAGTTCTTCAATCTTTTTCTTTAGTTCAACAATAGGCCTTTCAAAATCGAGCCAGATGCCGTTCATTAGAATTCAAATCCAATGCCCATAGAGTTTATCATACCGAGGTCTTTAGGATAGAAAGAACCAGCATATTTGATTGTCAATTTTCCTGGTTTTAATTCCAGTCCAAAACCCGGGTACAGGGCTTCTCTATAATGGAGTGCACCATTTAATTCTGCTATTTTACAGATTGGAAATCCTAAACCAAATCCAAATTCCATTTTTCCGTAATTTACCAGATGATGTACATCCACGCTTGCAATAAGCTTTTTGAGTCTGTAAAACCCACCGAGACTGATCCGAGCAGGAAGATTTACTTCCTCATTTTTTAATGTTAATTTTGTCCCGAAATTTGATGCCCCAAAACTTATGCCAGACTTTGAACTACCATATGAGAAAGCTATATCAAAAGCAAATGCGCAGCCAGAGTACAGATAGATATTTTCCGATATATATTTCAGATTTAAGCCGATCTTTCCTTGAGGTGAGATCCTTGCACTGCCACCCAATACAATTGAAAAATCGTTTCCTGAATAGTAGGTCAAAGTATCTTCAGTTGGGTAATCAGGATGCCATTCAATATCGCCATAATCAAAGTTTATAAATGCAATCCCCAGGGCAACAGATTTTATTCTTTTTGCCAGGGCTAATGAAACGCTCTGTGTTGAGACATAAAAACGGTTATAAGAACACCAGAATCTGTAGTTATCACCAGCATCGAAATTTGCCGGATTGTAGAATATCGCTTCTGCATCTTTTGATACAGAAAATCCTGTTGTTATGCCGGCCGGTGATGCTGGTAATAATAACGTGTTTACGCCTGATGTCGAAATGATGAAAAATATTATTGCAGTCATATTATCCCTCGATAATTTCTACATTTGCCCGGGGCAAGGTGACCTTCTGTTTATTATCCAACTCGACCTCCAAGACCCTGACTTTTGCTTCAGTTTCAATCTTTGCCAATTCAACTGGTAATGCCATCACTTTTCCTATTGCACCAAAATGTGGTTCCCGAATAATTCTAACTGCCATACCAATTTCAAGACCTGAGCCTCTTGAAATGTCTGAGGACTTCTTGGATGGTGCTTTATCTAACGGAACAATCACCTCGGGCCGCATAACACCAGCTCTTATCTGGGTTGCGCCATTTATTGATGATTTTTTGCCGGATAATGATTTTAACAGATTGAAGGTTCGATCAGCCATACTCATTTTCCCAAAACCTTCTGTAATGATCAGTGTGAGACCTACCTGCTCAGAACCTGTTATAGCGACTCCAATATCATAGCCCATAAATTTCTTCAGATCTTGGTCTTCAATACCGCCTATAACAACTCCTTTTACGCCAATCTTTCTCGCATGTTCAAGAACATCACAAGTTACAATTGAGCCGCCGATTATTATTTTATCCTTAAATGATTCTTTAATATCTTTTTCCGTGAGAATCTGATCTGGATCATCAACTGCCATTTCCAGTGTTCCTATTGTCTCACCTCCGATTCCGAAGATACCTTGGATAAAACTCCCATGGGCTTTTATCGTGACACCTTCATTTTTTATAATCTCAAGAACTTCACCTTCAATATAGGCAATTACCTCAACTGGTATGGGCGGTTCCCTCAGGATAACTTGACCAGTGATTTTAGATATATTTTCGATTTCTCCATTAATAGGACTCTTTACCTGTGATTTGAATAAGCCAAATAGACCTTTACTTTGCGCAACCACTTCATCCTTTTCGATCTTATCCCCGGCTTTTTTGAGCATTGCTTCTTCGATCTCGTCAGCTAATATTCCTAAAAGCCCTGCAACATTCAATGTTTGAACATTGCCCGGTAGATTTGTCCTTGCAACGACTTGTTCGGCAGACACCTTGTCTCCTTTAGAAACCAGTATTTCACCGGGTAGAGGCAGGCGTCGGTGTTTTGTTAGAACAGTATGTTCAACAACTTTTAATCCTGGTGTATATGCGTGTGCCAATTCATTCCTCCTTTAATCTATAATTATAATATCCATATTTTTTAATTGGTCAAGAGGCATTTTGACCTCGCTACGCTCGGTAAGTACCAAATCCCAAATTCCGAAAATATTCAAATCTTCAACTTGATAATATTTTCAAGAATCCCATCCCGCGGGACAACCGTAAACCGATTAACCGGTTTTTTTCCATTATTTTTTGTTCAATAACTCCTTAACTCTCCTCAGGTTCATCAGATCATCCTTTATGCTTTCTCTCGGTGTTTCCATTATGAATGGTTTTTCTTTTAATAAGGGATGGTTTAGAATATAGCGCATGCCATTACCTATTTCACCTTTACCAATATGCCAGTGTCGGTCGCTGTGTGAACCGAGTTTTGTCTTTGAGTCATTAAGATGTATTAAGTATAGCTTGTTCAACCCGATTAAATTGTTGAATTCATCAATTGTAGTTTCTACACCTTTTTGCGTTTTAAGATCATATCCTGCCTCAAATGCATGTGCCGTATCCAGCACCACCCCTATCCTTTCTTTTTCATTGACCTGATCAATGATTTGTTTGATCTGATCAAATTTATATCCTAATTCATTACCACAACCAGCAGTATTTTCCAAAAGTAGAATAACATCATTTTTTTTCCTGTTTAATGCTATGTTAATACCTGTAGCCATCTGTTTTATACCCCTCTTCTTATCATGTGAAGAACCGATATGCAATATTAAAAATTGGGCACCAGTGATCTCGGCTCTTTCCAGATCCTCAATCAAAGAATCAACTGAACGTTTAGACAGATCTGATTTTGATGATGCTAAATTTGCCAGATAGGGCATGTGGATAAAGACCGGTGAGATGTTTTCACTTTTTGTCTTTTTCTTAAATAGTTCTATATCCTGTTTGTTTAGTGGTTTATATTTCCAGCTTCGAGGATTACGTGAAAAAATCTGGATTGTGCTACATCCACATGCTCGGGCACGGGGTATTACATTTTTAAAACCGCCGGAGATTGAAATATGAAAGCCAAGTTTCATATCACAGATTACACAGATTTAAGACACAGATTACACAGATAAATAGAAACAGATTACAGAGATGACAAGAAGACTGGGAGACAAGGGGGTGGGGAGACAAGGGGACTGGGAGACAAGGGGATGGGGAGACAAGGGGACACAGATTAAATAACATTGGAAAAACGGTCTTATTTTCTTTTAAATACTGAGAGGGTCTGGGGGTCAATGGTAATATATCGATCCTGGCCAAAATAGAGCATTGGTGAAACCTTTTTTTCATCAAGGAGCCGGCCAGAGTTCATTAGTTCTTCTTTGTAATGAATCAAAACAATTTTACCTATGAACAGAAAATGGTCACCATATTCACTCGCAGCGATTTTTTCGCATTCGTATCCTGCATAAGAATCTTGCAATATTGGTCCATTAACCTTTTCTGCCGGAACGAATTTTATATTAAACTCTTTCAGTTTATTTATATCCCTACCTGATGTACTGCCGATTTTGGCAACCAGATGAGCCTGATCATGTTCAAAAAAGTTTATTGTGAAACTATTTCTTTTCTGTAGTAATTCAAACGTATGTCTTTTTGGTGATACAACGACTCCATAAAGCGGTGGCTCTGCTGAAATTGGTGTATGCCATGCTGCGGGCATCACATTTTCATCAATGCCCACTACAGCTACGGCTTGCGGGAAAAAATAATAAAACTTTCCGATATCAGTTGTGCTCTTCACGTTATTTTTTCTTAATAATCTTGTCGCAGATTGGGCACACCTTTTTGTTTCTTTTTTCTAACAGCCCTTTTCCACACTTAGCACACTTTTCTTTTGTAGGTGGGTAGAAACTTGAGAAATCACATTGTTTGCATTTATAGAGTTTACCTCGTCGCGTCTTTATGATGATAATATCACCATCACACATTGGACAGGGCGCATCATGAGTAAGATTCTCAGTGTAGCGACACTCTGGATAGCCCGGGCAGGCGAGAAATTTCCCGAATTTTCCGTGTCTAATGATCAAAATTCTACCGCATTCAGGACAATTCTTTTCACTTTTCTCGACCTCGATGTTCTCGGAATACTTGCATTCTGGAAACCCTGAACAAGCCAGAAATTTTCCATATCTCCCCCATCTAATGGTCAAAGGACGCTGGCACTTTGGACACTTTTTCTCAACTGTCTGGATAAGCGATTCTTTTATCTTCTGTGCTTCTTCTTTGGTTTTATTTAACATTATAACGAATGGGTCATAGAAGTCCTTAATAACTTCCTGCCATAATTTTCTGCCGGTTTCAATCTGATCGAGTTCTTTTTCCATCTTGGCAGTAAACGAGACCTCAAAGATATTTGAAAATCTTGGTATGATTATGTCATAAACCTGGAGACCGAGTTCAGTAGCTTCGATTTTACGCTGTTCCCTTGTTACGTAGCCGCGGTCAAAAAGTGTTTGTGTAATATGAGCATATGTAGATGGTCTGCCAATATCATTTTCTTCCAATTTTTTGATTAAATTCGCTTCAGTATATCTTGGTGAGGGTTCTGTCTTTTTTTCCTTAAACTCAATGTCGCAGACCCGGACTGTTTCTCCAATACTCAGTTCTGGTACTGAACCCCTTTCTACGGCATCTCCGCTAACAAGTTGATAACCTAAAAAGACAGGTTTAGATTCTTCAGATTTAAAATCGACCTCCATAAAACTGACAATCACTTCTTTTTGACGGTATTTTGCCGGCGACATCTGTGATGCCACAAAGCGGTTAAAGATTAATTTGTAAATTTTAAATTGGTCAGGATTAAGATGTTGCTTAATAGCATCAGGATCAAGCCTGACCTTAGTTGGACGAATTGCTTCATGACCACCCTGTACATTCTTACGGTCTTTAAATACCCTTACTTCTTTGTTAAGATAATTTTCCCCGAATTTCCCGGTAATATAATGCCTTAATTCCTCAATAGAATCCTTATTCACTCTGATAGAGTCGGTTCTCATATAGGTGATAAGACCAATCCTACCTTCAGGGAGATTAATGCCTTCATATAAATTCTGAGCGAGTAGCATTGTTTTTTTTGCGGTAAATCTAAAACGTTTTGATGCCTCCTGTTGCAGGGTCGAGGTAATAAATGGAGGAGGTGGAACCCGCTGGGGATTCGTAATGCGAAAAGATGATACTGAAAATTTTGTTCCCTTTTTAATCAAACCCTTAAGGCGAATCAATTCATCTTTAGTTGAGATTTTCCTGCATGCACCATCTATCCGCCATAGCGTTCCTTTAAAATTTTCTTCTCTTTCAGTTGTAAATTCAGCTTCAGCAGTCCAGTAGGGAGTTGATACGAATGCTTTTATTTCTTTTTCTCTTTCACATATTAATCGAAGTGCAACACTCTGTACTCTCCCGGCAGAAAGTCCCCTTTTGATGATAGACCACAGGATTGGGCTTGTGTAATAGCCGACAATTCGATCGAGCACTCTTCTTGCTTTATGGGCATTGACCAAATTTAAATTTATAGAGGTTGGTTTATCCAATGCTTTTTTCACATGGTCCGGAGTTATTTCATGAAAAAGTGCTCTTTTTATGTGAGGTGTAGTTGAATCTAATTCTTCGGCAAGATGTTGAGCAATCGCCTCACCCTCGCGATCCGGATCAAGCGCAAGGAATATCACTGATGAATTCTTGCAGACTTTTTTAATTTCATTAATTATTTTTGCCTTTCCTCTTATTTTGATATATTGAGGTGTGAAATTATTGTCGACATCAACCCCTAATTTTGATTTTGGCAGATCTTTTATATGACCGCGTGAAGATACCAAGGTATATTCTCGACCAAGGAATCCCCTGATCGTTTTGCATTTGGTAGGTGATTCAACGATGATGACTTTTTTCTTTGTTTTAGTCACGATTCAGTATATATTTGTTGATTAGAATGTCAAGAGACTAATTGGAGAGCTCTGAAGAATTATTTCAGAGCTCTCTTGATTACGAAGATGATACAAAGATTACAGTGATTATTTTATTTTTGAGGAAACCGTATAGCTTTTTGCAACCGATAGCCGATTTGCCAATCCTTTTACCGTATAAGAATACTATCAAACGATACGGACTTCGTAACCGTCACCCAATTTTCCAATACCATCCATCTTCTTTCCTTTAGTAGCCCTTAATAGCCATCTTTAGCCTTTTTCTGCCTTTTATCAGCCCTCTTAATTCATAGAATAGTATTATCAATCAATCTTGTTTTGCCGAAATAAGCTGCCAGGGCAATAAGGGTTCCTTTTTTTAGTCTTTTTACAGGCTCGAGTGTGTTTTTATTAACTGCCACTATATAATCAACCTTTCCGCTATTCTGTTTTATCATAACACGGATTTTTTTGATTGCCTTTTTTGGGTTTGTAAGACCATCGTTAAAAGACCACTTTACCCATTTTAATGATTGATAAAGCACTGTTGCATTTTCTCGCTGTTGCGTTGAAAGATAGATATTACGTGAACTCATTGCCAGACCATCTTTTTCCCTGATAATCTTTCCTAATAGTATTTTAATATTCAGGCATAAATCCTTTACCATTCTTTTTATAATTACTGCTTGCTGATAATCTTTTTGTCCAAATACTGCTATATCAGGCTTAATAATATTGAATAGCTTTAACACAACTGTTGTAACTCCGCGGAAATGGTGGGGTCTTGATACACCGCACAGCAATCTACTTAGATCTTTGATTTGTACATAGGTTTTATAATCGGAAGGATATATCTGTTTTACAGAAGGATAAAAAACCAGGTCTGTGCCTTCTTGTTTGAGCGATTTTAAATCCCTTTTCATATCCCGCGGGTATTTTTTGAGGTCTTCATCAGGACTGAATTGAGTGGGATTAACAAATATTGAAACAACCAGAAATTCGGATTTTCTGCGCGCAATGTGAACAAGGGAGAGATGTCCTTTATGTAGATAACCCATGGTTGGCACAAAACCAATAATCTTTCCTTTATTTTTTTCCAGTTTAATTATCTTTTTTGTTTCAGTGATACTTTTAACAAGACGCATGAATTATTATATTCAAACAAAGATATTTTGCAAGACTGACCCTATATTTTCTTTGTAGTTATCCAGTTCATCCAGCCCTTTTGCAAAAGAGTGGGATTCATTGGATATAAGATGCTTGATGAACCCTGCTCATCCACGATGGGCGTGGGTGTATCAAGCAACTACATATCAAATCAGTCTCTTCGTTTCGGTAGTAATAAAGCTTCAAGACGCAGCCCTTATTCAAGTTCTTTGGTCAGTGTAATATTCGTAATATCCTACAGCATAGCCTATTTTAACATTATCATTTTCTTCGTAATATTTATGCTGTCATTCGATCCAGGGCATACTGACATCTGTATGAAATAGACTCCTGCTGGTACTTTTTTTTCTCTACTGTCCTGTCCATTCCAAGGGATTCTATGAAAACCACATTTTTGTTGCGCGTCAATGAGCGTATTAATCAACCTCCCTGAACAATTATAAATCATTAGTCTTACGTGAGCATCCATATTAAGTTCGTAAGATATCGAGGTCCGGTTAGAGAATGGGTTAGGACTATTTCCCAATAATATGGTTTTAGTTCGTGCTCGACTCTTATGAGCAATTATTCCAGTACTTGCATATCTTCCATATACATATACATCATCAATATAAGGACCAGATTGGACATCATAGTAATCTGATTCAAACCTAAATTGAATCTGCACTGTATTACCCAAATATTTTGTGAGGTCTAATACAACCATACTCCATCCTCCAACATCAGGAATTTCAGGATCGTCATTGACACCTCCCATTTTGCTACATAGAGGATAAAATGTTGTTTCATCTGTAGTAATATCTAACCATAAGGGGTCATAGACATAACCGTATACATCCTCAACCCAGTTCCAGACCCAAAAACTTAAATAAGCACAGGAATAATCAGTGAGATCAATTTGCGGAAATTTGAGCCAACAGTCTGTGTTATTTTCGTATGTATTATCAAGATCCATACCCCAACAATTCTCACCAGAATAAGTCTGTGCTGGCCCATAGGTAGGTGTGCCCAGTTCCCATTCATCAAAAGTTCCACCATGAGTCCATTCACCTTGCCCGTTTTCAAAGTCGTCGAAGAATATGGTAGTAATCGGCTCAGGATTGACATTTCTATAGTTATTCAGTGCCTGTTCCATATTTACTATATAGGCATCAAGATTACTTGCTTGAAGATTTGCTAAGGCAGTTGTCTGGTAATCTAAAGCAGTTTGAAAAGTAGCTTGCTGAACAGGAGTTAAATTTATGCCCAATAATGAGAATAATAAAAGAACACAGAATCGGTCAAGGAATGAGCGAGTTCTATTGTGTCAGTGGAATCAGGAATAAAAAGAATATTAAACGCCCTATGAGCACCTCCCCAATCAGGATTCCACATACCTAACGTAGGGTCAGATGTATGCCAGCATCCATCTATACCACAAGGAAAAAATAAAGGAAACTCATCTTCAGGATTACACGCAAATGTAACTACCTCGTTTTGTGGATACCAGGGATGGTTCCCTAAGGAAGTTTCCATTCTTACCCATTCATAATCTGGTACGTAATAATCTATGTCCCAATGCATATCTAAATAGCCAGAATACCAGGTTGGTATTACAAGTAGTGTTCTAGCGGGAACTCCATTTGCCCTGAATAAGGCTGCACCAGCATGGGCATGTCCAGTACAGGAATTACCCCAAGTCAATGCATAAACAGCGTCGAAAGCATAAGGCAAATGAGGAAACTGCCAGGGGATTTGATTACAGAAATTGCATATATCATCCGCCAATTGTATGAGATTGGTTGTAGTATCTCGTATCGAATCTGCGATTTGCTGGACAATTGGGGCATTAATTTGAGCACAGTCTGTTGTATCTAACCATTTCTTAACAGAATCAGGCAATTGATCTGGCGTAGGAATAGGTACAAAACTTGGAAGGTCTGAATATGTATTCTCTTTCACAAATACCCATGCTGTCCAATCTATATTAGTACTCGGAGCTTGATTCATTCGAGCTGCTATGATAAGATTTGGAGGATTGAGATGCAAAAATCTATAATCAATTAACTGAGGACTCTCTACTTCAATCAGTATTGGTACCTGTTCATGAAAAGGTACAGGGATTTGAAAATATACCTCATAGGTATCAGTGCTTGCGCTTCCATTTACTTCAAGATTCCCTATTGCTTTTCTCAGATATACTCTTGTCGGAGGGCTTTCATGCACGGTAATTTTATCCACTTCTAATTTGTATCTTTCTACCTCTTCAAATCTCATTCCAGATATTTCCCTGGCTTCTATCATAAAACACTCTGATATCAGAGTTATTCCTGATATCCAAATAAGAAAAAGCTTACATGAAATTGGTATTTTTTTATAAATTGACATAATTCACCTCCTTCTAAATATGGGATTATGATTGATATTTTCATCTGGCAACCATTTCTCCCGCTTGCTGTTTCAAAGAACAATTTTAATTATATACCTAATTTTTCTAAAATCAAGCGTGGGAAATAATAAGATTGAGGCAAACCTTGGGCGTGAAGCAGGTTAATGACTATGATGCCATTCAAGAAATCTATTTTGCAAGGATAATCCATCTTCAATTTTCATTGACTTTTGAGAATTTTCAGGTATAATAATAGCAGGTTAAAAAAGGTTTTAGGAAGTCTAAACGTCTGTTTTTCGGTAACATTTGAGCTAAATCGTAGTAATTTCTGGAAAATTAGACATCTAAATTAAAGAAAGGAGTTTAACAATGGCATTACTTGAAATAAGATGGCATGGTAGAGGAGGGCAAGGTGCTAAGACTGCAGCCCTGCTCTTTGGCGATGCCGCTGTTGAGACAGGTAAATACATTCAGGCATTTCCTGAATATGGACCGGAAAGAATGGGGGCACCAGTTTTTGCGTTTAATCGTATTTCCGATAAACCCATTTTGCAACATTGCGGGATCAAGAGACCACAAATTGTAGTTGTATTAGATCCAACCCTGATGCAGACCGTGGATGTAACTGATGGGTTACCAGAAGACGGTGTGGTTCTGGTTAATACACAGAAGACTGCTGAAGAGATCAAAAAAGAGTTAAAACTGACAACCCAACAGGTCTATGTTGTTGATGCCAGCAAGATTTCAAGAGAGATATTAAAACGCGATCTTCCAAATACACCAATGCTCGGTGCGCTAATAAAGGCATCTAAATTACTTGAATTTGAACCGATGCTCGAGTCAGTAAAACATCGGCTGGAAAAGAAATTCCCGACGCGTCCAGATGTAGTCGACGGTAATATCAAGGCAATAAAAAAAGCATATGAGGAGGTTGAATA
Organism: Caldifarciminota bacterium; assembly: GCA_023128195.1. Lineage (GTDB taxonomy): Bacteria > Hydrothermota > Tepidihabitantia > SM23-42 > SM23-42 > SOIY01. The sequence goes on from JAGMEL010000085.1 coordinate 12,020, forward strand.
ATGAAGAAGGAAAAGAAAGGATGGAAAGATTTACCCATTGGTCTTGTTTTAGAAGCGGGAACGTGTAAGGATTTTGAAACTGGTGACTGGCGCAGTGAAAAACCAATATGGGATTCGGAAAAGTGCACCCACTGTTTGATATGCTGGATATATTGTCCGGATTCATGTATTACTGTAAAGGATGGTAAGATTCAGGGTATTGATTATAAGTATTGCAAAGGCTGCGGGATCTGTGCTGAGGAGTGTCCACCCAAGATAAAGGCAATTACAATGGTAAGGGAGGAAAAATGATAGTTGCGAGAACTGGAAATGAGGCTATGGCTGAGGCAATGCGTCAGATAAATCCCGATGTTGTCGCTGCATACCCGATTACTCCAGCAACTGAGATTGTACAGTTATTCTCAAAGTTTGTTCATGATGGAATCGTTGACACGGAGTTTGTGCCGGTTGAAAGTGAACATTCTGCATGTAGTGCATGCTGTGGTGCTTCAGCAGCTGGCGCACGGGTAATGACCTCAACCTCATCTCAAGGTCTTGCCTTAATGCACGAGATACTTTTTATTGCCGCAGGTCTAAGGCTACCGATTGTTATATGTCTTGTGAACCGTTCACTTTCAAGTCCGATTAATATTCACTGTGATCATTCAGATACCTTAGCATCAAGAGATGCTGGTTGGCTGCAGATTTATACTGAAAATGTCCAAGAAGCTTATGATACAACAATACAGCTGATAAAGATCGCAGAACAAGCACTGTTACCAGGCATTGTATCGACAGATGCCTTTATTATCAGTCATGGTATGGAGCGTGTTGAACTTATCGATGACAAAGATGTGCCAAAATTTCTTGGTGAAAGAAAGGTACAATATTCATTGCTCGATGTTGATAATCCAATAACCATTGGGTGCTTGGATCTACAGGATTATTTCTTTGAACATAAGCGTTCTGAGATTGATGCAATGGACCACGTATTACCAATCATTGAAAAGGTGCAAAAGGAATTTGGTGATAAATTCGGCAGGTATTATTCAACTGTTGATGAGTATAAGATGGATGATGCTGAGATTGCGATCATGGCAATGGGTTCGACTGGTGGTACTGCAAAAGTGGCAGTGGAACGCATGAGGGAAAAGGGTAAAAAAGTTGGCCTTGTAAGATGCCGTGTTTACAGACCTTTTCCTGAAAAAGCAATGCTTAAGGCACTGACCAAAGTTAAGGTTTTAGGAATTATGGATCGTTCAGATACGCTTTCAGCACTTGGTGGTCATCTGTATAATGATGCCCGTTCAATACTGTATGAATCTGATACCAGGCCATTGATTAAAAATTATATTTATGGTCTTGGTGGAAGAGATATTAGTATTGAAGAGATAGAGAAGATATATGAAGAACTTTTTGATATTCAGAAATCAGGTAAGGTTGACAAGAATATTGTGTATTTTGGAGTGAGAGGTGAATAATGGCTAAACTAAAAGAACTTGCAGCTCAGGAAGAAAAATTCACAGGCGGGCATCGTGGTTGTGCTGGGTGCGGCGCATCGATTATTGCACGGCAGGTGCTTATGGCAGCAGAAAATCCTGTTGTGGTTGGCGCGTCTACTGGTTGCTTAGAGGTCTTTTCTACAATTTATCCTTATACAGCATGGAATGTTCCTTATATTCATAATGCCTTTGAAAATGTTGCAGCAACAATGGCAGGTGTGGAGACAGCATATAAGGCATTGAAGAAAAAAGGTAAGATCAAGAAAGACCTCAGGTTTATTGCCTTTGGTGGTGACGGTGGCACGTATGACATTGGTATACAGGCATTATCAGGTATGATTGAGCGCAGGCACCGTGTACTCTATGTTTGCTATAATAATGAAGCATATATGAATACCGGAATCCAGCGTTCTTCAGCTACGCCGCGCGGCGCACATACAACGACTTCACCCGCAGGTAAGGTCATACCAGGTAAAATGCAGCTCAGAAAGAATTTTACTGAGATCATTATTGCACACGAACCTGCATATGCTGCACAGGCAACATTTGGGTTTTGGAATGACCTCGTTACAAAGGTTAGAAAAGCTCTGGATGCTGATGGCCCTTCATTTATCAATGTATATGCTCCTTGCAGACTCGGCTGGGCATATGCACCTGAAAAGACTGTAAAGGTCTCAAAAATGTCTGTTGAAACCTGTATCTGGCCCCTTTATGAATACCAGGATCGTAAATATCGTATTACTGTGAAACCAAAGGAAAAGAAACCGATAACTGAATTTCTTAAAATGCAGGGCAGATTCGGTCATCTTTTTAAATGGAAGGATGATGTGCCCATAAAAGAATACCAGGCAGAGGTTGATGCAATCTGGGAAAGATTATTGAAAAGAAGCGAAACAGAGTAGTAGTAAAAAGATAACAGATGACGGATAACGGATAGCAGATAGAAGATTACAGATGGTAGATGACAGATGATAGATAACAGATGGTCTCCACACCAATACATTGGTGTGGGGTAAATTCCGTGTCCTTATGATTAAGGTTATTATTTTTGACCTTGATGGTACGCTTTACAAAAGTAAAGAGATAGCGGAAAAATTCGCCCGGGCTGCCCATTATACTTTATCCAAGTTCAAAAATATCCCGTTAGATGACGCTCGAAAACTTATTGAAGAAAAAAGGCAGCAAATGGAAAAAGAGTATAGTGATTCTGTGCCTCAGACCTTGATATTAAACTCTTTTGGCATTTCTACTGAATCCTGGCACAAAGAGAATATAGATTTTTTTGACCCGCGCGATTATTTAACCAAAGATGAAAAGCTTAAAAAAAGCCTTGATGGATTAAAAAAGCGTTATCGATTGACAGTGCTTACTAATAATAATAAAATACAGACTGAGCGTACTCTTGCAGCACTTGGCTTGAATGCTCTATTTGATAGAGTATATACGTATAACAGTTTTAAACTTCTTAAACCGAATCCTGAGTTTTTTCAAAAAGCAGTAGAAGATTTGAATGTGGAACCTGAAGCCTGTTTTTTTATTGGTGACCGCAATAGTGTTGATCTGGAACCGGCAAAGAAATTAGGAATGCTTACTTATAAAGTTAAAGGGCCTGAAGATATTTATGATCTATTAATAGAATAATAAATCTATCGAGTGACAAAAGATAATCGCCCAAAAAAATCTGAACTGTATAGAGAAAAAAACGAAACAAAAATTCTTGAATTTTTTGATAAAAAACTACTCGACAATAAGAGACGCCAGATAATTAATGCAATTGCTGATAAACTTATTTCTATTCTTGAAAGCAAACCTAAGGAAAACCTGGCTTGGGAAAGTCTTCCATTGAATTTTTTCGGGTCAGACTTACCACCTGAAATTCGCTCAAGCTGGGTGTTTGTGATAAAACCAAATATATGTACGGGTGCAGAGAGGCATTCTAATAGTCATCAAAGGATGATGAGTTTCAAAGGAAGGGGTGATTTACAGATTAAGAAAAAGAGAAAATGGTATTCAAATTTTCTGGTTAGTGATCCGAAATCGCCGTTTGAAAAACGTTGGGTTTTAATACCACCAATAACCTGGCACCAGGCTGTTACTGGTGATGATTACTGGGCAGTTGTATCGTTCCATACTGTTTCTTCTAAGGAACTGGTTGAAGAGCGTCCCAAAAATAATAAGGCTTTTGCAAGGAGAAAATACGAGGAAGTAAAGGAGCAGAAAATATGAAGAACTTGTTAAGATTTTTAGGTTTAATAATTTTGATATTCATTTGCACCTGCGCAGGTAAGAAGATAAATTTACGGCTCAACCTAAAGCAAGGTATGACTTACAAGTACAGATTTACTACAGAGCAAAAAATTTCACAAACAGTACAGAATCAAAAACTTGACATGGATCAGATAATAATAATGGAGTATACCTATGAGGTTAAAGAGGTGGATGATGCAGGAAATGCAGTGGTGGAGATTACCTACGATAGAATTGATTATATGCAGGATGGACCTATGGGAAAGATAGAATATAAATCATGGGAAGATCAGGATGAAAAACCTTTAATAACAAAAGGGTTTGCCGTACTGATTGGTCAAAACTATACTATAAAAATGACTTCACAGGGTCGTATCCTTGAGATTTCAGGAACAGATAAGATAATAGATGATATGCTGAAGAATTTTGATTTACCTGCGGATAATGAGATGATAGAACAAACACGAAGGAATCTAAAGAATCAATTTGGAGATGAGGCAATGAAGGAAGTAATGGATAAGACATTCGCTTTTTATCCGGATAAGCCGGTTGGCATTGGTGATTCATGGTCTGCTAAATTTAATTTAACCAGGGGTTTTCCCATGACACTTATTAATGCCTGGAAACTGAAAAGCATAAAAAATGGAAAAGCGCATATTGATTTATATACAAAGATTAAGCCGAATACAAAAACTAGTTTGATGCAGATTGGAGACATGAAAATGTCCTATGTTTTATCAGGAGAACAAAAGGGGTACATTATTGTAGATACTCTAACAGGATGGGTGATTGAGAGTACAACAGAGCAGAGCTTTGAAGGTAAGGTTAATATCGCAGGTGGCATGTTTGGAGAAGGACAGGAAATGGGATGGCCCATAAGTATTACAGGAACAGTTACTATTGAAACATTAGAAAATTAAGATTAGGATTTTGTGCTTGGTTATATAATTGATGTACTCTATTTTCAATGAGTTAGGCAGCTCTTGACTTTTATCTAATCTAATATATCATAATTGTATGAAGGCTTCCAAAAAAACATTATATGGCATACCAGTGAATGAAAAACTGATCTGGGATTATGATTGGTCTGAACAGGAGTATAAAACTGAAAAATTCTTTAAATGGTATTTAGCCCGAGTTCTTTCCAATGGCACAGCAAAGGATCTAAAGAACATTGATTTTACGCTTATTAATAAATACTTAGGTAATATCATTGGTATTCCTCGATTTGTTAGGACTTTTTGGGAGTGGTATTTAGGAGAATAATGTGGGAATATTGACTCCGCTCCAGAAGGCTTTTATCAAATCATTTTCACAATCGCAATTAAATGAAAAATTTTTTCTTACTGGCGGAACAGCTTTATCAGCCTTTTATCTTTTTCATAGATATTCTGATGATATAGATTTTTTTACTGAAGTACCGGGTGAAATAATAAGAGTAGTACCAGTGATGAATGAAATCGCTAAGAAGGTCGGTGCCAGTATTGAAATCACCAAAGAATTCACAACTTTTGTTGAATCTTTTCTTTCTCGGAATGACGAGACAATAAAAATTCATTTTGCTCAAGATGCTCCCTTCCGTTTTGAGAAAGTTAGAAAGAATGAGGAATACCGTGTATTTATTGATAATCAATTAGATATAGCGTGCAACAAACTTTCAGCACTATTTGACCGCTATGCTGAAAAAGATTTTGTTGACATCTATTTTCTCTCGAAAGAATTTATGCCTTTTGAACAAATATATGAATATGCTCGTAAAAAACACATCGGAATGGATGAATACTGGCTTGCGGCGTCATTGAAGAATATTGATAAGGTCGATAAACTACCCCGAATGATAAAATCTGTAACCATTGAAGAACTGCAAGAATTCTATTACAAGAAGATAAAAATGCTGATGGATAGGTTAAAAAAGAGATAAGAATAAATATGTGAAAAATATGGTGACAATTTTTAAAATATTTTTTTACAGCATCCGCGCGAAGCGAACTGTTACTCCAATTGATGTTCTCTTAGCATCTCTCTTGCGCGGACCGCATAAATAGAAGTTGGTTTTTCCACTATTAAATTTTCTAAAATTTCTTGAGCTTCTTTTTCATTGTTCAGTTGCAGATGGATCTCCGCAATAAGAAGAAATACATTATGTATTTTGTGGTCAGGAAAAGAGTTATTTAATTCTTTAAGAGCACTGAGTGCCAGGGATAAATCTTCTTTTTTCTTGTATGTAAAGGCTAAATAGTAATAAGCATAGGCACCGACCCCTGATTTCAATAGAGTTTTTAAGCTATCTTGCGCAGTATCTAACTGATCTGTTTGATAAAAGCAGATTGCATGTGCGAGTTTTTTTAAAAGAATCATATTCTTTCTTGCTGATTCAATAAAATAAAGTCTTTCAAGGGCATCATTCGCAATTTCTGAATGGGGATATCGACCCACCAATTTTAAATACTCATCACGCGCTTCAAGAATCTTTCCGGCAAAGAAAAAATCATCGCCAATATTAAAATCTAAAACAGATTTTTCTTCTGATTTAAAATGGTTCTCGTATTCTTTCAGGAGATTAATAGCCTTATTAAATTTACCCATGCTGAGATAATATTTATTCAATTCCAACACTGTTGATAATTGCGGGTTCTGAATAAGAGATGCCTTCAGGCTGTCTATTTTAGTGTCGAATTCAAGATAGAATAATAAGTATAATAGTATCATCTTTCTTCTAATAAACTTTTAAAATATTCTCTTATATAAAGCTCGTATTCTTCAGGATATGATTCGCGCAATGCCTTTTGAATCAATTCACGCAATTGGTCTTCACCCAGATCTTCGGGCAGTGTTTTAGGACGTTCACGGGTAAGAAAATCCTTGCCTGGTTTACTCTTACGCCTTTTTTCATAATCCTCTTTTCTAATCGACTTCTGGGCATCAAGCAGCCTCGATATTATCTTTTTTTGTCTCTCGATTAGCTCCCTGTCCAATTTATACTGATATAATGCTTGTTCCATTTTTTCCATTTCGCTTGTGATATTATCGAGGAGTTCCTGATATTTATTTGCACCTGCTTCGCCGCGTAAGGATTCCAGAGCTTCTCGCAAGGCGCGTTGTTTATTGGCAAGTCTTTGTAATTGCGCCTTCTGTTCACTACTTAGCCCGCTCACCGGGATTGGGAAAAACCCGGTCAGTGATTGAGCAAGTGACATCTGCCCTTTTGATATTTTGGACAAACCATCTAAGAATTTATCCATACCGGTTGAAGAACTTCCTTCACCGACTTTTTCCATGTTTCTTAGTATTTCGAGACAGACTAAATTTATCGATCTCATTGCCTCCTGAGCATTTTTGCTGGATATGTTTTTTTGCTTTGCCTTATTCATTTGCCTGATTGCCTTGGCAAGATTTTTGCTCATGTGAGGCGTAACGTACAGGCTTTTAACCTGCTGGGCATAAAGACTCTCTGCAACTACTTTTGTGGCACTAATGATTTGGTCTTGTTGTTCTATATCTATTTTCTGGTTTTGTTTATATAGATTCTCTTCTGCTTTGGATATGTCGATTAATTGATTCATTATTTCGATGAGACTTTTTCTTAAATTTGCAGCGCGACCTTTAACAAAAGATTCGTACAGTTTTTGTAAATCGGCTGCCATGTGCTTCAGCCCCTTATTTTTGTCTTTTAACGAAGCTGAGGAATATTCTGAAATATTGCTCGCCTGTTGGGCTATTTGCTCCAATGCCTCTTTTATTTCCTGTTCCAAACCTTCTGACTCGGCAAGCTCCCCGAGTCCTTTAAAGAGTTCATCTATACCTTTGTTCAATTCTGCAATATCTTTATCGATGTTAAGATCTTTATCTTGCTCCGCCAATTTTTCGATCTCATCAGCCTTAAGAGCCAAATCCTTTGCCATTTGAGCAAGCTCTTTCAATTTTTCCTCTTGTTGGTATCTTTTTAAAATCTCCAATGTTCTTTCTAATGCCTTTGCCAGGTCCTTTTGACTTTGTTTTAGCTTATCTAATGCCATTTGTAAATCACGGGGCGTTTTGTCTAATGCTAATTGTAAATTTTCTAATGCCTCTTTCAGTTCGTCCGGTACAATCTCCTGCAGTATTTTCGATATTTCTTGTAAACGTTCAATAGATTCCTGATCAAGAATAATACCTTGATTAAGCTTTTCAATTGTTCGTTCGAGCTCGGTTTGCCACTCGTCTATCTTATTCAAAATTTCTTTTTCTTTTGTAATAGCCTCTCTTAATTTCTCCTGGTCTGCCCATACTAATTCCCTTTCTTTCATTAGCTTTTGATGAATTCTTTCAATTTCTTTCAATTCATCACTATGTTCTATCTGTAGATCCTTCAGATCTTTTTGAACCAGATTCTCTTTTTTACTAATCTCTTCATATATTTCTTCCATGGTTGGGAAATAAATGTAATAGGTTTTGCTTTTATTTATATTTCCAGCATTGTCTGTAATCTCTGCGAAATACGAAATTTCATCGCCCGGCAACATACCTAAATCCGAGAGATCCCACTTAAAATATATCGTATCTTCAATCACACCTTTTTTCAATGCCAGATTTTTTGTATTCTCTTCTTTAAATTTGTAGTAAAATTTTCCTTTGCTCAAACCATAATCATCACTGCATCTTATACCAATATTTATTTCCATATCATTGGGTAAATTAATATTGTAACCAGGATAGAATATATCTACGAGGGGTGTAAGGTCGGGGACGGCATATATAATTATCTGCTCTTTCAATTCAGTAAAGGATTTAAGATGTAATGTTGCTGTTCCGCTTTCAATGACGATAAATTCTCCGGCGAATGTTTTGTTGTCACATTTTAGATCAAGCGTATCACTCAATAAAAATTGGGCAGCCTTAAGAGACTGTGATGCTTTGCCTTGTATAAATATCCTGGTGCCGTGGGGTGCAATTATCTGTCTTCCAGTTTTGGTCTCTTCTTTCAATTTTGTATATCGAGGATATTTAAAATGAAATGATAGGGCTTCAATATATATGGGTTCTAATTTCACCAATGTAAATTCGTCTGTTTTATGGTCGAGAAACTCAAATTGATAGGTTATCGATTCATCAATTTTTATCTTCTTTTTGGCAACTCCATTTTGAATTACAATCTTTTCCCTTATTACTTTATCGTGGTTTGAAATAATAAGATCAGCGTGAGCTGGCTCATATACTCCTGTAAGATGCAATGCTATTTCTATTTCTGTACCTTTGAGATATTCACCACCACCCGGTTCTGTAATATAATTAATTTTATGATTGAGCGAATACCAGAAATGCTCAGGTAGAATTGCCGCGTGGATTAAGACAAAGGCAATGGAAATTAATAAAAATTGTGCAGCTTTACGCAATCTGTTGTGGCTGATATATTTTTTGAAATTGATATCCTTGATTTTTTTTGCAACCTCATCAATGTATGCGCTAATCAGTTCTTGTGAATATCTTTCCTTACTATATTTTGGGATATGCGATAATTGTATACTATTTATCAGCTTGCCATTTAGCCCTAATCTTTTTTCCAGAATTCTTGCTCTTTCAATGAATGAAATAGGACGGTAAAAGAATATGGGGATAATACCTATAATACCATAGAAGGGTGATTTAAGAAGAAATAGCGCAATAGATATAGAAATTAAAATAGTAGAAAAAGTAAAAATTAGATAAGCACTAAAATCGATAAACTGTTGATGCCGAACGAATTTTTTTACTTTGTTAATGATCGAATCTATATTAGACATAAATATTTAATTGGTTAAACTGTAGATAACTATATTAATCCCCATCCTGAATGCTGCTTCTCTTTTTTCTGGCGGATCATCATGTACGTCAGGATCTTCCCAGCCATCTCCGAGATCGCACTCATAGGTGTAAAAGACCACAAGGCGCGATTCATAGAAGATACCAAATCCCTGAGCAGGATTTCCATCATGTTCATGGATCTTAGGCAATCCATTGGTGATGTCATAAAATGAGTGGTATACAGGATGGTCAAAGGGCAGTTCTGTAAGGGGTGAATCAGGAAAGACCTTTTTTATTTCCCGACGAAAAGACGAATCCATGCCATAATTGTCATCGGCATGGAGAAACCCACCGGCAGCAAAATAGGTTCTTAATATCTTTATTTCTTCGTCAGTAAAGCGGACATTACCATGGCCAGTCATATAAAGATAAGGGTGCTCGAATAATTTAGGGTCAGTAATTTCAACGATCTCTTCACGCGGCGTAGTCCTGATATTTGTTCGTTCTTTAATTGCTGCAAGCAGATTGGGCAGGGATGAGGGGTCTGAATACCAATCTCCACCGCCCTGGTATTTTAACCGGGCAATGGTAAAATCGTACTGCCCGAGAATCACGATTAATAAAAGTAAGGTATTCACTAATGTAATTATAAGTTAAAAATAGCCAGTGTCAAGGTATGCAACTTGCTTCCTGGTTCTTGGAACTTGTTTCTTGGAATTTGGAGCTTGGCTCTTGAAACTTAGTTCATGGTTATTAGGTTAGGATTTGGATGCTTTCGAAGAGCGATGTTCTTCAGAGGATACTGGATGAGCAAGCAGGAACTGGTTTATGTGGTTAAACTTATGAAACATAATAAAAAGAAGAAAGTTATCTGTAATAAATAAGGGACTATTGAAGACTTTTGAATGTTGACATTGCATAAATTTTTATTAGACTAAAGAAATGAATTTCTTCTCTGAATTAAAAGAAATTTATATAATGGAGATGAATTATGAAAGTGTACTATGAATGGAATAATAAAAAAGATAGATTTGTTAAAACACACAGACCCTTTCGTATAAGAAATCGAAAAACAATATACAGACTGGCAAAAAATAGTGATAAGACTAAAATTTTGAATTTTGAGATAGAATGTATTAAAACTGAACCGGATATTTATCTTCATGTTCCAGATTTCAATAAATTTAAGGAAGAAATAAAGTCAGTTGATTTTAATAAAGCAAAGGATTTTGCAGTTGTGCTTGCCTTGCTTGAGAAAAACGTTGCGGGACTGCTTTCTATGAGCTGGTATTATAATTTTGATATGAAATGCAAGATAGGTCTTATTAATGATGTTTGGGTGCTGAAATCCTATAGAATTTCAGGCATTGGCGCAGGATTAATCAATTTTACAAAGAAAAAATTCAAGAAATTGGGGATTAAGAGGATAGAGCTTATTGTTGGCATAAAAAATCTCGCAGCCTTAGAATTCTATAAAAAATTAGGTTTTAAGATAAAAAAGGTAGGACAGGCGATTCTGGAATTGTGACCAGCACTTTCTAACAGATGGTTATTAGGTTAGGGTTTGGATGGTCGATACTCGATGCACGATTTTCGATTACCGGATGCTCGTGAAAAAGAAATAGTTAATTAACAAGTATCTAGTTTTTGTATCTATTTAGGTATTTAGGCATTTTGGATTTTTAGGTATTTTTTCCATAGTTCAGTCTTGACTTAGGCAAAAATCTGTTTATAATTGTATCTGATTATGAAGACAATCATGGGCGAATCAGAAATCAGACGGGCGCTGGTTCGAATTACGCATGAAATCATTGAAAAGAATAGAGGAATTAAAAATTTAGTCCTTATCGGCATAAAAAGGCGCGGTGATTTTATCGCCCGTAGGATTGCTGATAGGATTGAAAAAAGTGCGGGGAAAAAGATATTAATTGGGGCACTTGATATTACCCTGTATCGTGATGACCTTCAACTCGTTTCCGAAACTCCAATAATTGAAAGTACTGATATTCCCTTTGATTTAAGTAAAAAGATGATCATTTTGGTTGATGATGTGCTGTATACAGGAAGAACTATCCGTGCAGCAATTGAAGAAATTTTAGATTTCGGAAGACCAAAGGCAATTCAACTTGCTGTTCTGGTTGACCGCGGACACAGGGAATTACCGATTCAGGCAGATTTTGTGGGTAAGAAGATACCTACAGCAAAAAGTGAGATTGTCGATGTTTATATAAAAGAACTCGATGAAGAGGATTGTGTAGTTATTCATCATTATAAAAAAGCGAAGAAAAAAGCGAAAAAGCGTAAGCAAAAATCTCGGATAAGATTAAAAAAAGAGCCTAAACCCAAGATCAAGCAATTAACCATGACACACATGAAAGACGATGAATCATGAATCCTAAAAAAGATCTATTAGGTATTGAAAAATTGACTGGTAAGGAAATAAATCAATATTTTAATTTGGCAAACAAATTTGTTAAGGTCCTTGAAAGACCAATACCAATCGTGCCGTCGCTTCGGGGTAAGACGATATTAACCCTCTTTTTTGAGCCTTCAACACGTACCCAGATTTCATTTAGTGTTGCGGCAAAAAGATTGTCAGCCGATGTAATTAACTTCTCACAATCAACATCAAGTGTTTCAAAAGGCGAGACCCTTCTTGATACTGCAAAAAATATTGAAGCAATGAAGGTTGATGGCGTAATTGTTAGACACTCAGCACCTGGAGCAGCAAAATATCTCGCCGAGCAACTTGATGCCTTTATTATTAATGCTGGTGATGGTAGTCATGAACATCCTACCCAGGCTCTTCTGGATTTGATGACCATGAGGCAAAATTTTGATAATTTCAAAGACTTGAAGGTCTTGATTATTGGTGACATTGCGCATTCCCGTGTTGCACGTTCAAATATCTTTGGACTTAAAACCCTGGATGCCCAGGTTGCGATATGCGCACCACCAACTATGATTCCTCTGGGTATTAACAAACTCGGAGTCGACGTTTTTTATAATCTCGATGATATTATTGGTGATTTTGATGTGGTTATGGCATTACGCATTCAAATAGAAAGGCAGGGAGCAGGTCTATTTCCTTCAGTGAGAGAGTATCGAACGCTCTATGGTTTGACCAAAGAGCGGGTACACATGATGAAACCAAAGAGCATTATTATGCATCCTGGTCCGGCAAATCGTGGGGTTGAGATTGATCCAGAAGTTGCGGATAGCGATAAGTCTGTGATCTTAGACCAGGTTAAAAATGGCGTCGCAATCAGGATGGCAGTATTATTTATCCATGCTGGAGGAAGGATTGAGTAATATTTTGATTAAGGGTGGTAGGGTTATAGACCCGAAAACTAAGGTTAATGACATACTTGATATATTAATAACCGGGAATAAAATTTCGAAGATCAGCAAAAAAATAAAAAAGAATGATGCCCAACTAATTAACGCAAAAGGTAAGATTGTTTGTCCTGGATTTATTGACCTGCACTGTCATCTGCGTGACCCGGGCAGACCTGATGAGGAGACTATTGAAAGTGGTGGTGAGTCAGCCATAGCGGGTGGTTTTACTACTATCTGTTGTATGCCCAATACTGAACCAGCGATTGATAATGAAGGGATTGTGAAGTATATATATAAAGAAGCAGCAAACGCTAATCTCTGCAGGATTTTTCCCATTGGTGCAATTACAAAAAAAAGGCAAGGAAAAGAGATTACTGAATTTGGTGAGCTGGTTAATGCGGGGGTAAAAGGTTTTTCTGATGATGGAGATGTTGTTGCTGATAGTAATGTATTCAGGCATGCCTTAGAATATTCAAAGAGATTTGATGTACCGATATTTGAACATCCGATCGACAAGTATCTGGCTCAGGATGGCATGATGAATGAGGGCTTAGTTTCAACAAGGCTTGGCATAAAAGGGTCACCAGCAATTGCTGAAGAGGTTATTGTTGCCAGGGATTTGCTCCTTGCTAAATTTAGCGGTGCGAGATTGCATCTCTGCCATATATCGACCAAAGGCGCAGTGGAATTAATAAGGGAGGCGAAAAAGAAAGGGGTAAAGGTCACTTGCGAGACCTGCCCGCATTATTTCTTTTTTAATGATGCTGTTTTGGAAAGCTTTGATACTAACTATAAAGTAAACCCTCCAATAAGGAGCGAACAAGACCGTCAGGCAATTATTGAGGGTTTGCGCGATAATACAATTGATTGTATTGCCACTGACCATGCTCCTCATTGTCAGGCAGAAAAAGAATTAGAGTTCACAAATGCACCATTTGGCTTGATTGGTTTTGAGACAGCCCTTTCTTCAATAATAAAGGAACTTGTAAATAAAGAAAAGTTTGACTGGATAAAAGTTTTAGAAAAATTGACTGTTAATCCGGCAAAGATACTTAAGGAAAAGTCAGGAGTAATTAAACAAGGTGCGGTTGCTGATTTAACGATTTTTGACCCAAAAAAGAAATGGAAGCTTACTAGCAACGCAATAAAATCAAAATCAAAAAATACGCCATTTTTAAATAAAGAACTTATTGGTAAAAACATTGGTGTTGTCATAAATGGTGAGATAAAATATTATACTAAAGATTAGATAATTTTTACTCCAAAATCACCTTTTACAATTTCTCCGATGATTTTTGGTCTCAGGTGCTTAAAATATTTTGGATTACTTTTGTCAATAATTACTGCCATACCAATACCCATATTGAAAACCCGATACATCTCTTGTTCAGGCACCCGCCCCAGTTTTTGAATTAGTTTGAAAACAGGCAATGGACGCCAGGATTTTTTTCGAATTACGGCTGAACAGTTTAATGGCAGAACACGTTTGATATTCTCATAAAAGCCGCCGCCCGTAATATGGGCAAGGCCCTTAATGAATTTTAACTTTGGTTCAAGGCTCTTACGATATGAACGATGAATTTTTAATAACTCTTGTCCAAGTGTACGCTTTAATTCAGGTACATAAGAAGAAAACGTATATTTCCTCAACAGGACTTTTCGTGCTAATGAATAACCATTTGTATGTAACCCGGATGATTTTAGTCCAAGAATTATATCACCTGGTTTGATCTTTGTGGTGTTAATGTAATTTTTTTTATTGACTTTACCGACAATAAAGCCTACAAGGTCATAGAGTCCCTTAGGATAAAACCTTGTTAATTCGGCGGTCTCGCCACCGATCAAGATGGTTTTTTCTTTTTTGCATGCCGTTGCTAAACCTTTTACAACCTGGACAAGAACCTTATTTTCTACTTCTGAGAAGCCAATATAGTCCATAAAAAAGAGGGGTGTTGCACCTGTTGTGAGAATGTCATTTATGCAATGATTGACAATATCTTGCCCAATTGTATTGTGTATGCCCATTCTACAGGCAATCATGATTTTTGTTCCAACACTGTCGACACTGCTTACCAGGTAATCATTATGTATTGGGTAAATACTGCCGAAGAGCCCAAACGTTGATTTGATATTCTTTTGAAAGGTTCTAGATACTTGTTTTCCAACACTTTTCTTGATTAAATTTAACATATCAATATCTACGCCAGCATCTTTATACAGCATGTTATATATTATCCATTTTTAAAAATATATCAAGTGTCTTGTAGGATGATTCTTCACTACTTTTCTATACTTCGAGTAAATCCCGCCCTTTTTCAAAAGGGCGGGATGCATCGAGAAGTCCCTTAGTTGTTCTCGACTTCGCCACTCGATTTCACTCGAGACTTCGCTCGAACAGTAATAATTCACTAATGTTAAGACCCTCAAAAAATAAAAATGAGAAGCGGGGAGAATTCAGCTTTGAGGATTACAGCGATGGTTTAATTTCTGTAATCATTTATATTGACACCTAAGATGATTAGAATATACTAAAGTTATGAAGAGTGATTTAGAAATTGCGCAGGAAGCAACGTTAATACCGATAATGGACTTGGCCGCACGGCTCGGTATAGATGAGGATTATATTCTGCCTTGTGGTATATTTAAAGCTAAGATCTCTCTACAATTTTTTGAAAAGATAAAGGCAAATAAAGACAGTAAACTTATTTTAGTTACAGCGATAACTCCGACACGCTATGGCGAAGGTAAAACAACGGTTTCAATTGGTTTGAGTATGGCATTGAATAAAATTGGAAAGAAATCTATAGTGGCTTTGCGTGAACCATCATTGGGTCCGGTCTTTGGAATCAAAGGTGGTGCAGCAGGCGGTGGATATGTGCAGGTTTTACCTATGGAGGATATAAATCTTCATTTTACCGGTGATATACATGCAATAAGTGCCGCGCATAACCTTTTGGCTGCAGTGCTTGATAGCCATATACATTTCGGTAATAAACTGAATGTTGATGAACGGGAGATAATCTTTCGTAGGGCAATGGATATGAATGATAGAAGTATACGTAATATTGTTGTTGGGTTGGGCGGGAAACCGAATGGGCCAGCACGGGAAGATGGATTTATTATTACTGCTGCAAGCGAGGTGATGGCGATTCTTGCTTTATCAAAGTCGCTTGTAGAGTTGAAAGAGAGGTTGGGTAACATTTTGGTCTCTTTTGATATGCAAAGAAAGCCGATTTTTGCGCGTGACTTTGGCGTACACGGTGCCATGGCAGCTCTTTTGAAAGATGCTCTGAAGCCGAATCTGGTTCAGACAATTGACCACACGCCGGCATTTATACATTGCGGTCCATTTGCCAATATAGCCCATGGCACATGTAGTATACTGGCAATTAAAATGGCTCAGAAACTATGCGATTACACAATTGTTGAAGCAGGTTTTGGTTCGGATTTAGGCGCTGAGAAATTTGTTAACATTGTGTCAAGGGTTGGTGAATTCAAAGTAGATTGTGCAGTCCTTATAGCAACGATAAGAGCATTAAAATTACATGGCGGTGCGCCAAAAAAAGATCCAAAGTCCGGGACCATTGAGAATCTTAAAAATGGGCTTTCAAATTTAGAAAAACATATTGAGAATCTGAAAAAATTTAAAATGCCAGTTGCTGTAGCATTAAATATATTTGAAGGCGATACTGAGGATGAAATTAAAGTGGTTGGCGAATTCTGCCAATCGAATAATACAAAATTTGCAGTTGTTAGAGCTTTTGAACAGGGAGCTTCAGGCGCTGTAGAGCTTGCCGAACTTGTCTGTCAGACAATTGAAAGAGAAAAGTCGTCTATGCAGCCGATCTATGATTTAGATGACCCTCTTGAAAAAAAGATCGAAAAAGTTGCCTTTAATATCTATGGTGCTTCCCGGGTTGTCTATACCACTAAGGCAGAAAAGAATATAAAACGTATAAAAAGACTCAAATTAGACAAATTACCGATATGTATTGCTAAAACGAATAAGTCACTTTCAGACAATCCTGAACTTTATGGTCGGCCGGAAAATTTTAAGATTACAATAAGAGGAATCAATATTTCTGCTGGTGCAAGATTCCTGATACCTTTAACCGGTGATGTTATGCTAATGCCGGGTTTGTCTAAGATACCAAATGCTCAAAGAGTTGATGTTGATGAGGATGGTAGAATAACCGGTTTATCATAGAGGCACTGCGTGCCTGATTACAGAGATTAATGTAGATTACAGCGATAAAACCATCTCCGTTATCATCCTTGGATCACTGTAATCATTTTGGTTATTGACCCGTATAAAAATATATGTAGAATATATTAATGAAAATATTTATCGGGACATCCTTAAAAAATTTAGGAGTAAATTAACCATGCCAGCAAATTTACCACCTCAATATTTTGACGTCGAGGAGAAATACCGTGCGGCGAAGAATTTGCAGGAGAAATTAGTCTATCTTCAGCAACTTCTGTCTATTATACCTAAACACAAAGGAACAGAAAAATTGCAGGCAGAGCTGAAAACAAAGATTTCAAAACTGAAGGATACTATAGGTAAGCAGAAAAAGTCAAAAGGTTCAGGTGGGGCATGGTACCAGGTGGAAAAACAGGGGGCAGGACAGGTTGT
>JAGMEL010000086.1 GCA_023128195.1 Caldifarciminota bacterium
TTGGCCTTTATCCATTTACGACCCAATTGCCCGGGGTTGGTATGATGGATTTTGAGAATATTAAAATTCAGATAGTAGATACACCACCGCTTTATGATGAGGCGCCTCCCTGGCTATTCGGGCTATATCGTAATGGTGATATTCTTTTAATAGTTTTAGATATTAATAAAGATGTATTTGAAAATTTTGAGATGTTAAGAAATTCTATTAATGACAAAAATATTTTTATTACACAGCATGAGTTTGGCGATGTTAAAAAAGTGATTATTATTTTAAATAAAATAGATAAGCAAGAAAAAACATCTACCAGAGATTTGTTTATTGAAAAGTACAAAAATGATTTTTCGATTATTCCGGTTTCGACCAAAGATTCTGAGGGTATAGATACATTGAAAAGGAAGATTTTTCAAGAGCTTAACATTATACGGGTCTATACGAAAAAAATCGGCAAACCGATTGTCAAAGATGATCCTGTTGTTCTTCAAAAAGGAACTACTATTATTGATGCAGCAGAGCATATACATAAGGATTTCAAAAAGCAACTGAAGTTTGCCCGTTTATGGAATGAATCAGGACATTCAGGTCAAAGGGTTGAAAAGAATCATGTTCTGGTTGATGAAGACGTAGTTGAGTTCCATGTATAACGCCTGTTAGAGATGGAGATTAATGATTATGTATTATACTTATGTAATCCAGAGTAAAAAGGATGGCAGGTTCTATACGGGGTCAACTGGTAATTTGCGGAAACGCTTCAGAGATCATAAGCGTTTCCTATCTCTAACCGGGTGAATATGGATAAAAATAAGGGCGAGTTGTCTTTAATCAGATTTATCAGGAAAAGGTTTCCCATAAGAAGAAAGGAGATTTTAAAGGGTATTGGTGATGATGCAATGGTTTTTCAAAATGGTTTTGTTGTTTCTACGGATTCTTTTTTTGAAAATATTCACTTTGATTTGAAGTATTTTTCAATGTATGCACTGGGTTACCACACAATGGCAGCCAGTCTTTCTGACCTTGCAGCAATGGGTGCATTACCCGTGTGCTGCCTTGTTTCTCTTCATCTTACAAAGAATATTGGCGTAAAAGAAATTGAACAATTGTATAATGGTTTTGAAAAGATGGCAAAAAAATATGAGTTTGATATTGCTGGTGGCGATATAGTAACCAGCCCTGGGTTTGGTATGACAATGACGGTTATTGGTCGTGCAAGAAAATCCTTAATGCGTTCCGGGGCAAAACCAGGGCAAGCGCTTTTCATTACGAATTTCCTGGGCTTGGCTGAGGTGGGTAGGTCAGTTCTTAAATATAATTTGCCACAAAAAGAATATCAAGATGCAGTAAGCAAACATCTATTTCCTGAACCGCGTATTGCTGAAGCCCAATTTATTAAGCAGTATGCAACATCGTGTATTGATACATCAGATGGTCTGTCAACCGATGCTATTCATCTTGCTGAAGAGAGCAGGGTAAAAATAGTGATTGATTCAGAACACATTCCCATACATTCTGAGGTTGGAGAATTTTGTAGTATAAAAAAGATTGATCCATTGCAGTTTATCCTATCGGCTGGTGAGGATTTTGAACTGCTTTTTACGGCACGCAGATTGCCAAAGATTTCAAGGTTGAAGATATTCAAGATCGGTAGGGTGATGAAAGGGCGCGGTGTATATATTTCAGTAAGAGGGAAAGAAAAGCGTATCGAGGCAACAGGATATGAACATCTACTTTAAGATAAGTTCCAAGAGCCAAGTTCCAAGAAACAAGAAGCAAGAGGCAAGAAGTAAGAGGCAAGAAGTAAGAGACAAGAAGAAAGAGGCAAGAGGCAAGAGACAAGAAGTAAGAAGCAAGAGGCAAGAAGTAAGAGGCAAGAGGCAAGAGACAAGAAACAAGAAGTAAGAGGCAAGAAGTAAGAGGCAAGAAGTAAGAGGCAAGAGGCAAGAGACAAGAAACAAGAAGTAAGAAGCAAGCTCCAAATTCTTAATTTCAAAACATGTGGTCTCGCAAAAAGTTCCCGCATCCAAACCCTAGTCTAATACCCATATTTGTAGTGTTGACAAATATAGATATTTATATATCATTTATCTAAGAGGAGGATATATGA
>JAGMEL010000087.1 GCA_023128195.1 Caldifarciminota bacterium
CTACGCCTTGCAGCAATCGGCAACCTTGATCTTGTAGTAATCGAACGAATTAACGAGATTAATGCTTATGATTTTGGTGAGTCGCCGGCTGGTGCAATCAGCGATAACAACGATCAGTCTGAGATTTGCATTCCTTTTTTCTACGGTTTCACAATCACTTCTGATACATTATACGATAACAAATGGCATGCTTATGTCGGATCGATTAGTAGCGTGTTTAAACCTTGGGACAAGGTTGCTATAGGTGGATCATTCTCAAGAGCCGATGCAAATGAAGAAATGGAATCCTGGATAGGACCAGAGTATGACTACGAACGTGATGTAACGCGTTATTCTTTGATCGCAAACTGGAAAGCAATATCAAGGGTCACTATTGGGTTCCGCGGCGCTTATAATAAGTTGACTGAAGAAAGAAGCGACTATTCTGGAACGTACATTGGTGAGGCTAAGGTTTTTGTCTACGAACCAAGCTTGCTAATCAGCACTGGCTCAGGACATTGGCAGTATGGTCTGGACTATAAATACAAGAAATTCAGTAGAGAATATGGTGATACTGTAATCCATGAGGTTGCAATACCAGTTATACATTCTTCTTCAAACCTTGAGCTGGGTATCAGAGCCACATTAGGGACAATCCTTGATACTGCCACAATAAAGTCGATAAATATGAGATCGCTTTACATACTGCCGTTCGGGAATAAACATCTGAATTTCGGGTTTCAACTTGGTTATACATCACCACATATAATGGATGATTTCTATTATGGTTATGCTCCTGGATACCAAACAAACATGGGTTTTGGCATGGCTTATCTGAACAAAGGTATTTGGTTACTTGGCATTCAGTACAAGAAAGAGATATTGACATTTACTGAACTAACGACTCCTTACTCGATCCACAGTAATTGTCTTTGTATTGGAGCCGAAATACGCCTGTTCAATGCAGTACCTCTGCGTCTCGGATACACGAATGTTGGTCGTGATCCTTCTCTCGGAATTACGTCTTACTATGATGTTATTACCTGGGGCTTTGGGTTTCAGTTTCCAAATATCGATCTTAAAGTGGATTTCGCCCACAATCTGTACGTCTATAAACATGGTTATAATGATAAAGCAGACTTTGATCACACCTTTGGCATAGCTGGTTATTTCGATTTCTAGTGAGAGGAGTTTTTTTGACTTCTGAATGTCAATTTACCAGGTACAAGGTATAGTTGTCTAAAATATAGGTACACCTTGACATTTTTTAGAAAATGTCTATAATTATAATAAATATAGGGGGCGATCGGCTTTGACGGGACGATTGAAATGAAAGAGGGCATACCGAGGGTTCTGGCCACCTCGTTAATCCGACCCGAGAACA
The DNA here is from genome assembly GCA_023128195.1 of Caldifarciminota bacterium. GTDB lineage: Bacteria > Hydrothermota > Tepidihabitantia > SM23-42 > SM23-42 > SOIY01. Next base: position 1,364 of record JAGMEL010000087.1, read on the forward strand.
AAAAATCCTGAAAATGGATACGCTCTAGCTGCATAATAAAATGTAGCTACGTCTGCCTGAGTGGCCAGCCCAGCTCAGGGCCAGGCGTCATATAGGGCTGAAACCTGTCAATTCTTGCCTTTAGGGTTGATAGGACATTTGAAAAGGCTTTCTCTTGCAGACCTGTCTTTTGGTGACGCGAGAGGAGAAACATAAAGAGACTAAGTATGTAGTCCTCTTCGTTGAAACGCCTCGGACGCGGGTTCAATTCCCGCCGCCTCCACCAATTTTGCTCAAATCATTGATTTGACTGCAAAATTGCGTGTCCCGATTCTTTCGAAGAAAGCGAGGGGCAGCAAAGATATCCAGCCCTTTTCCAAAAGGGCTGGGTTGAGTGTATCGAATATTCAAGATTTTACACCTTTTTGAACATTGCTGAATTTTCTGTCTATTATCATATGTTGTAGTACAAATCTGGCACAAGGGGGTCAGCATGACGCTGGCCCCTTATCTTGACAAAGGATTGAAAGAAAATATACTTACTTGATGGAAGAATCAATTGGCAGATAAAAGCAGTAAATCTACGGGATTTAAACTTATTGCGTTAATAAGTATTGCATTTGGTGGTTATATTACCTTCGCCATGATATTAATGTCTCGTATGTATCTGAAATTATCATCCACGGTAGGCATTCTTACCATATTAGCAGGTCTCGCACTAATGATTGCAGGATTGATTGTCTTAATATCTGTTAAAGCTGGTCTGTATATTTACATCGGTTCATGTGCTATTTGGTTATTAAGATTAGTGCCTATGATATTTTATAAATCCACATTCTTTAGTGAAATGCCGCAGCCAGTTTCTGGGATTGTCGTCATAGTCTTTGGCATGACTGCGATTCCTTTCTGGTTAAGTCTTTTTGGGGTTATTCTAAGTTATTATGAGATGAGGAAATTACGAAGAAAAGAATTAAATGAAAAGAGTTACTAACATGCGATCAGATTGGAAAAGGATTTTAATATTCTTGGTAATTATAATTTTATGTTATTTCATTGCTTGCAAAAGTTTAAAGTATTATTTCTCTTATCCAAGTTTGTCAAATGAAGATAAAACAGAATTGATAAGACAGGCTATTGAAAAATTGATAGAACATAAAGAGGCACCGTTTTATTCCATTCTTCTTGATACAGGTGATGTAATTGTGGCTAAAATAGATGTTAGACAAAAAATACTACCACAATTAGAAAATATCAACCTGAAAGTTATGAGCATTAGAGATATAAAGGAAAGAGCTAATCAGAAAGGTCCTTATATGTTTTTGACTTTCTTTTTGCATGCAAGTGATTGGGAGCGCGCACACATTTCTTTAATGGTAAGATGGGCAATACCTGAAGGATATATTATCACAGGCGATTATTCAGAAAGTAGAATATGTTTGATATTTCGCAAAGACTCTGGAAAATGGATATGGAAGGAGATATATTATCCAGAATTACCGCATGAATGCCTGCGAGATTTATGATATTAAGTTCCATGGAGTATCGTGTATCGTGGGGTCAACTGTATCGTGGGGTCAAATTTCTATATTCTACATAAGATATTGATACGGAGAGGAAAAGGGTGATGAATGCATGTAGCATGTAGAGATTTGACCCCGCAGAATTTCAGAATCTCAGATTTGGCACAAAGAAAAAGGGGAGTGATTGCAGTCTGCGAATGCATTGATGACACACCTTCGGTGTCGATTACAGCGATAAATAACAAGATTACAGAGATTATTTATTATCGGATTTTAATGATTTTGTTGACTATTTGTCCATCAATTTCATTGCTTCGCAACCGATTACGGCGATGAACAGATAGATTACAGTGATAATTCATTTCACTTTTATTACCTTATTACTGATCTTCCCATCAACCTCAATGAAGTATATGCCACGTGTTATCTTGTCAGGTTCAACAACTCGGCCGGTGATGTCAAAGACTTTGCATTTCTTGTCTTCAGGTAACTGCAGAGGTCCGCTGAAGATTGTTGCACCCACGTCATTGCTTTCAATGATAGAAGTCTTGTCTTCTTCTATTCCAGTCACATCCCGAATCACCGAGACACTTGAGCTAAAATAATTTGCAACGTAGGTTCGGTTTTGGGCAGAATTCCATGCAAAAGGCCACCAAGGCCCATCTCCGACTGTAATCGTGGTAATAACCGCATTGATTGCGCCGTCAATCACCGTGACATTATCGCTCAAAACATTAGCGCAGTAGACCTTGTTAT
>JAGMEL010000088.1 GCA_023128195.1 Caldifarciminota bacterium
CTGCAAGTTTCGCTCTATATTCTAAATCTAATTGGCATAACTTCGGAAATCTTTTATAATCGAAAAAGTGTTGAGCCTCATGCGTTAAATAAGATACAAGAAAACGCTCAGTATTGAAATCGTAAGATGAAGCATTGCAGAACAATCGATCCCTTTTTGCCCAACCACCAGGAAAAGCTCTATCAATTGTTGCATATGCCTCCCAGCCTTTAGATATGAATTTTTCCATCAAAATCACTTTTACATTTTGCCTTGTTTCAGGTAGAATTACAGAAAATATTTTTTCTTTTTGTGTTTGCCATATTTCAAATTCTCTAAAAGGTTGTACTATACCAAACAGGCTAAAATAGCTTTTTTCTGCTAAAAAATCTCTTAACTTATTTTCAATATTCGTTCGGTTTTTTAACAAATGACTTGAAATCTCATTATATTTCATGAAAATATTTAGTTGTTCGAAAAGAGTAGATTCCGCTTTCTTAGGTGACACACTCTTTAATAAGATTGCATGCCAATATCCACGGTATATTTCATAAAGTTGTTTTACGATGTTATCAGTGCATCTTAGCTTCACTGAAACATTTTCATCACCAAACCGTTGAATAAATCTCTTTTTAAAACGAAGATCTCGTTTTGTTAATTGGCTATTTGGAGTTTTGTTCATAATATCCAATGCAGCACGAATATCCCCTTGAAGTGCTTTAGAAACAACCTGTTGAATTATTTTACCTGCCATAATAATTCTCCGATTCAGTATAACTAAAGCTTATCTGTACAAATAAAATAACGATCACGACTTGTATTAACCATATAAATTTCCTTTGTTCTCATATGATAAGTATATACTTCTTTTAAAAGATGTTAACAAAAATCTGCGAATAGGTATTAGGATACATGTGTTCATCATTTCTTTATAAGAATCCAGAGGTTTTGGATTTAGGCATTGTTTTCATACGCTTATAGAATTCTTGTTCGGTTATTTCGGTAGGCCACTCGAGTCTGATAAAAAAATTCCATTTATTAACATCGGTACCGACTTTTGTATAAGATATTGCACCTAGTTGTAGCAGATAATTGATATCCCGGGTCAATGCTTTTACAGGATTCTTAAGAGATTTGTATTCATTTTGGGTGCTGATCAATAATTCTTCATAAGTACGGTCTTTTTCCAATAACAACTTCAGAATCGTAATCTGACGGAATTTGATTGCTCGCTTTCTGGGTGTTCGTAACCGTTTAAATAAATCATACATAACATTTCTGTAAAGCGATTTTGATACATTTACTTTGATTTCTGATAGTAATCGTCCACATTGAAGTTTTATCCCCTTAAGCCCAAATAATAAAAAAGGCGTAAGGTCATTGTTTTGTGCTCTTACTTTGGCAAGGGCATTGAGATAGGCATTTTTTTCGTCATAATAATAATTCGACATGGCAATGAAAAGTACGTCTCTTAATCCCACCTTTTGCAGCATAAAAGCTTCTAAAGCTCGAGCAGTCCGACCATTACCATCAAGGAATGGATGCATTGCCGCAAAATGATAATGCAGTGCAAGCGCCTGTATCAATGGATCGTATTGGGAAAACTCGCTGTGCAGTGCCTGGCAGATATCGTTAAAAACCCTTTCGCACTCATCACCTCCCTCAACTCCACGATGACGGGGTGTTCCAAAGGTTACATTCTGTCCCTGTTTTCGAAGCTGTCCAGGCGAACAATGATCATCGTCTGCATCAGTTACTACTAATCGATGAATTTCAAAAATAACATTCTTCCCCAGTTGCTTTTCAGAATCAAGGCTCGCAATCCATCGATATGCTTTCACCGCTGCTGCCGCTTGTTTTTGTGATCTGGTCACGAGCTTTTCGGGTGATTCTTTCATGGCTTCATCAAGCTCTCTTTCCGTAAAGTCAGCACCTTCAATGCGTGACGTACCGGCTACCTCCCTTTTCAACTGAATTGCTTGCATGTGTTCTGCCCAGCTTCTCTGCAAAGGCATGTTGACCAACGATAAAACAGCAGCTTTTGCATCAGTCAAGTGTCTGAATAATTCTTCATTGAGCGTATACACGATCCATTTATCGGGTTTGATGTACTGTATTGCCATAATCTATTATATTTATATTAATTTCTTTGTCAAGTATGTATTCATTTCTAAAATGTCTTTAAATTACATGAGTTATTGCATATTTTGCCATTTTCATTTCTTCTTCATTTCTAATTCATTTTCATCTTATTGCCGGACTGAATAAAGCATAGGAAATTTTTGTATATTTGAAAACTAATAATAGCCCTAATAGGTTTAGGCGTTTTATTTACAATATATTACATAAATAAAAAACTTAATATAATTTTTATTCTTTAAACGATTCTATAGCTTCCTTAATTCCATCATAGATAGGTATATAATTAATTCCTAATTCTCTTTCCGCCTTGCTGCCATCGATTTTGAAGCCTTGTTTCATGAGGCTTATCTGATCAACAGACATATCCCATATCGGAGGTTTCCTTGTCAAATTTGCTATCCCCGTCAATAGATAAGAGTTCAATACTGTCATCCAAATTGGGAGCTTTAGAAACGGAAGTTTCGTTCCGGAGATTTCACTGACCATTTGATTAATTTCTCCCCATGTGTGATTTTCTGCGCTTACAATATATTTTTCTCCGATGTTATTCTCTTTTTCCAGCGCTTTGACAATAGCCTCAGCAACATCTTTTACATGCACAAATGGAAAGAAGAGTTTTGTCAGTACCTGCGCCGGCATACGACCCTGAGCATAATTCTTTATATATTGACCGGCAGCCTTGGGATCATTCGCACCGATGACTGCGCTGGGATAAATAACGACCAGAGGTAAGTTCTTTTTTTCATATAAATCCCAGGCGATCAAATCGCCTTCGAATTTTGTACGTACATATTTGCTGGCACGTTCAGTTCCGATTGGAGTTTCTTCTGTTACCGGCCATTCAGCATTGCCATATACGGCAGCAGTACTTATATAGACCACCTTGGAAACCCCTTTTTCCAAAGCACTTTCCATGACATTACGAGTTCCTGTAATATTTACGTCAGAGAAGACTTTGTTATTGGGAACCCAAAAGACAAAACTACTTGCAAGATGAATCACCCAATCACATCCCTCCATGCCTTTTAGTAAAGAAGCCTTATCAGTAATATCACCAATAAAGATATTAGCACCTGCTTCCTTTAATAATTGGGTATTGCTGGTTTCTCTCGCAAGACAATGAAGTTCATGTTTTGTCTGTGCCAATCGCTTCATCAAGTAAGTGCCAATGAAACCTGTACTTCCTGTTATAAATATTTTCATTTTTACACCTCCCTTATTATTTTTATTTATGACTTTAACGCATAAAATAGATCAGCATTACTTGTATTCAGTCACTCATTGGCTTTCTGCAAATTGCTCTGAAATCCGCCATATATTCATGTTTTTCTTCTTTCTTGATTTCAATATGCTCAACTAAAAAACCTGTTTGTTTAAGTTCATTTTCAAGATCAGAGGAGCACATTATCCTTCGAGTACAGATCCAATATTTGTCTTCGAATTTAACTTTCTCATAAGGATAATTCTCTTTAACCTCGCACCATACAATACCCTGTTCATCGATTCGTCCACTGTGAGGCCATTGAGAAGAATCTTCCATGCTCATGGTCTCTATAACAAAATATCCACTTTTCTTTAGAAGCCTGAAAATGTTGGTTAATGCGGCATGTCTGTCTGTGTCATAAGTAATGCAGTGCATGCAATGTCCGTCAATAATAATGTCGTAAATATCAGACCTGGTTTTAGAGATAGAACAAATATCATCCACATAATAATGTATATTTAAGCCTCGATCTTTTGCATTTGTCTGAGCAATTTCGATAGCAGTTTGGGAAATATCAATACCATCAACATTGTAGCCTTGCTGAGCAAGATAACAGGAGATAGGTCCAGTGCCACATCCAATTTCTAATACTCTTGCATTGGATATTGGCTTTATTTTGTCCAGTGTAGTAACTAAATATTCTTTCATACAGAAATTTTCGAAAGACTCCGATTGTTTTCTGAATTCATCCCAGGAGGATATGTTGTTTTTCTTTATTTTTCTGTAGGCATCTTCATGACTTTCATAATATTTCATTTCCCACTCCTTTATCTACCTGACGGCGGGCATCAGCGGCGCGTCCTGCGCTTCCGCTGCTTGCCTTTTTTACCTTTTCCTTTCTTGGCATGGGAGATTAACGGTTTCTTACCCCCTTTTTTAAAACTAACAACTATTTTCTCTGCTTTTTCAAAAGGAACAGTTATAAAAGAAAATTTGTCCATTATCTGTATATCTCTGATATGTTGTGGTTTAACTAATACTTTACTTATAATAAGCTTAATAAGTTTTTTGGCATTAATCTTGTCTTTCTTACCAAGTGCGACAAAAAGTCTTGCTTTACCCTGCTGATCAAGTTTCTTTCCCTTTGCGCCAACCTCTTTTATTTCACCATAGACATCAGGATTGAGTTCTTCGTCGAAACAATAGTTAAGTATAGCAGCTAATATTTCTGTAGGATTATTGTCCTGAAGCAAATTCTTTGCCCAGTTATGATATTTAGTATCAATCTCATTTTTAAGAATGGCAGTCAGATCATCGTATATCTTTTTCTTTTTGGCTTTGATAATATCTTCTACCTCTGGTACTTTTGATTTTTTAATATCAGTCTTGGCGAGACGCTGTATGACCATCAGTCGCCTATACTCACTGGGAGTAATAAACGTAATAGCAGTACCCTCTTTCCCGGCTCTTCCTGTACGACCTATTCGATGAACATACAACTCCGGATCTTGAGGTAGTGCATAGTTTATAACATGAGTGAGGTTATTAACATCAATTCCACGTGCTGCAACATCTGTTGCTACAAGAATATTGACTTTTTGTTTCCTGAATTTTCCCAGAGTTCTTTCTCTTTGCGCCTGTGAAATATCTCCATGAATAGCTTCTGCATCATATCCTCTATTCATTAAACGAGTTGCAAGAGAACCAACATCACTCCTTGTTCTGCAGAAAATCAAACCGTAAAAATCTTTTTCAATATCAAGTATCCTGCATAGTGCCTCGAATTTATCGGAGGCTTTTACCTCAAAGTATATTTGTTCGGTCAGATCAGTTGTCAGTGGTTCTTTCTTAACTGTAAGAAGCTCATAACCGTCCATGTATTTGTGTGCAAGGTCCTTTATCCTTTTTGGAATTATTGCTGAAAACAATAGCGTTCTTTTATCAGGATTTGTATATTTCATTATTTTTTCCATATCTTCGATGAATCCCATATTTAGCATTTCATCTGCTTCATCAAATATCAGGTGCTCGATTTTTCCAAGCTTTAGTGTCTTTCTTTTAAGATGATCAATTACCCTACCGGGAGTCCCAACTACAATATGCACACCTTTTTTTAATCTGCGTAACTGCTGATCAATAGATTGACCACCATATATTGGTACTATTTTAATATCCTTGTCTCCTTTGAGTGAATTGATTTCTTCTGACACCTGAATGGCTAGCTCTCGTGTAGGAACCAGAATTAGTGCCTGAACTGTTTTGGAATCGGTGTTAACCATTTCTATCAGAGGTAATCCAAATGCTGCTGTTTTGCCTGTACCGGTTTGGGCTTGAGCGATGATATTAGTATCATCTCTTAGCATTACAGGAATAGTTATAACCTGAATTGCGGTTGGTTCTTCAAACCCCTTTTTATCAATTGCATCCAGTGCTTTTGCTGAAAGTCCAAGATCATTAAATGTCCTTTTTTTTGCCATATATTTCTCCTGTCCTAATTATTATATAATTATATGATAAGCATATACTTTTTTTAAAGGATGTCAACGAAGCGTATGTATAAACAGAATCAAATTTTTACATTGACACTATAGAATATAATTCCTCATTGCTAATCCTCAAAGAATTCAGTATCCTGTTGTTTTTTATTTGGTCATTCCTCGGCAAACTGATTCAGGGGGACATCACTGTTCCAGATGTCGACGGAAAGCTTCCAAAGACCTGTATGGTCACGGCGCCAGATGTGCACGTTCTTGGTCTTGTGCCATTGTTCCGGCTGGCCCCTGGCGTGGTAGGTGTAGTAGTAAGAGTTCACCGTGTATGCAAGGTCTCCGCTGATATCGATGTACACCACTTCACGGTCTCTGATATTGAAAACCGCAGCAGCAGCAGCTTGAATCATCTCTGAGACTGCATCTTTCCCCCGTATCATGGTCCAGTGGTTTGGCATCATAATCACATCGTCGGAAAGTAGCTGAATCCTCGCCTCTACGTCGTTCGCTTCGATCGCAGCGTAGAACGCGGCAATCGACTTCAAAAAATCGCCCTTGTCTCCTGCGTCCTGCGATTTCGCAACCATTACCACGGCGACCACCAAGAAAACAGCGAGAATTGCTATTGATAAAACCAATAATCGTTTAGTCATGAGATCCTCCAGTGTGATGGATAAATATTTAACATAGGTTTACCTGTATAAATATCTTTCCATTTTTCATATTCTATTCAGTTATCTCCTATATTCTTATATAATTATATGATAAGTATATACTTCTTTTAAAGGATGTCAATGAAAAAAAGGAAAAAGTACGAAGACAATTTTTGTATATTTAAAAACTAATAACAACCTTAACATTTCGAATCAGCGGTGAGAAATCCAGGCCGCTGCATCGATTGTTTGGCAATTTATTAAATCTATTATTCAAACAATTTTATTGGTAAATATTTCTTGTAGTTTTTGAAATCAATATCCGTTGTAAAAATTAGAAAATTTTTTAGATATGCAACAGCACAAATCAAAAAATCAGTTGTTGAACCTTGAATACCTTTACTTTTACATATATTACTAAACTCTGCTGCTTTTACAAAATACTCAGGCTCAAGAGGAGTATCTTCAAAAGATGTAAGAATTCCCTGTAATTTTTTAAACTGTTCTTTTTTTGGAATTCCAGAAAGGATCTCTTGCCGTATTGGACCAATAATAACAACATGCCCGTCTTTTATCATATCTTTCACTTTGTTTGTTAATTCTACATTGGGTTTTTTATGTCTAAGAATTTGAGACCAAACGCAGGTATCAACCAGGATTTTCATCTTTTTCGCGCCTTTTTATAATCGTAATTTTGATCAAAATCAATTGTACCAAATACTTTAAGAATCTCTTGTTGTTTTTTATGTGCAATATATTCCTTTAGGGCAGCCATAACCGCCTCTTTTTTAGTCTTATGATGCCCTACTTTTTTCGCCTGGATAATTAATTTATCATCTAATGCTAAATTAGTTGCCATAGCAGCCTCCTTTCACATATATAATAACACATTTAGTTGTGTAAGTCAAGGATGGGATTTTAGTAAAAATGGGAGCGGGTTGACAAAGAGGTAATTTTAGTATACAATCCTGCCGTGCATATATTAATATCGAGCATAATATCATGAATTTATTTTTCCGCCGCCTGACATATTTTGTAGTTTTATTACTTTTCAATTGTACAAGCAAAGAATTCAGTTATTCACGATTTATTGTCGGAGGTCATTGTGAGATTAAATTCTCATACCACAGTGAAAAAACAGCAGAGAAAATTATCTCCCAAATTGAAGATGAACTTGTAAGAATCGATTCATTACTCAACCGTTTTTCTGAAAAGAGCCTGGTAAGTGAATTAAATCGCAATTTAAGGGTGAAGGCGCCAGGTGACATCATTTATCTATTTGCGCTAAGTGATTCTGTAGCACAATTGACCGATGGTCTATTTGATATATCTATAGCGCCTCTTGTGGAAATCTGGGGTTTTTATAAACATGAATTCAAAAACCCTGATTCTGCGGAGATCGAAAAAATAAAAAAATTGGTTGATTACAGAAAAATACGACTGAAAAATGATTCGATAATAATCCCTGAGGGTATGAAGGTTGACCTCGGTGGTATTGCCCAGGGGTTTGCTGCTGACCGAGTAAAAATGGTCTTAAAAAAATACAATGTAATATCAGCACTCATTAATATTGGTGGTGAAATTGCAGTAATCGGCCAATCGCCAAAAGGCAGGCCCTGGCGCATCGGTATAAAAAATCCTCGAGGAGAAGGTATAATAGAAACTATTGAATTAAAAGATGAAGCACTTTCAACATCAGGAGATTATGAGAAATTCTTTTTAATAAATAATAAAAGATACCCCCATATTATCAATCCAAAAACAGGTTTTCCTGCCTCGGATTTTGTCTCGGTAACGACCTTTGCAAAGAATGCTGCATTTGCCGACGCAATTGCTACAGCCATGGCTATAATGGGACCAGAAAAAAGCTTAATTTTCCTTGATTCTTTGGGAATTGGAGGTATAATATATTATGAGGAGAATGGCTGTTTACAAAGGGTTGAAAAAAGGTAAGTTTATTGAAATCAAACAATTGTAAGGAAAAAACAACATGAAGGTTGAGGCAAAATATTACGAAAAGAAGAATAGTCATATAGAATGTCAACTCTGTCCGCATTATTGCAAGATTATGCCGGGGAAACTCGGGCTCTGTCGTGGCAGGAAAAATGAGGATGGGAAATTGTGGGCAATAAATTATGGTGAAACAACGTCTATTGCATTAGACCCTATAGAAAAAAAACCTTTGTACCATTTTTATCCAGGTTCTCAAATCTTATCAATTGCGCCAAATAATTGTAATATGCGCTGCCCATTCTGTCAGAACTGGGAAATTTCTCAAG
>JAGMEL010000089.1 GCA_023128195.1 Caldifarciminota bacterium
AATATTAAATCAGCTTGCACAATGGCGTTAAAACAAAAATGAGCATATACGAATCAGGGAAAAATATGACATCGCTTTATTATGCACTGATAAAAGCTGTACAGGTTTATGATTTAAATAATGATGTAGTTCAAAGAGCTGCGAAAAAGTTTTTTTCTTATATCAATTCTTTGTTAAACATATACTCTCGTATAATATTGGTACGATACAGAGATTATATTTTCTTCAATAAACAGCGACTAAGATTTGAAATAGATGGATATGCAAGCCTCCAATTTATTCACGATAAGCTGAAGAAGCTGAATATAAAATCATTAATATTTTCATCTGGTATTGATAAAAATGAAATTGTTACATTCACTTCTATTTTTAAGGAAGAAAAAGAAACATTTTTAAAACAATTTTCTGAAAAAAAATTCAATCATATCAACATCGAATTTTCGACTACTGAAGAAGAACTCTCCGATTATCTCCATGATGGTGAACGAATAAAAAGAACCTATTTTCGAGCATTGAAGACTACGAAAGACCTCATGCATAATCTGGGAACCGGACAACCTGTTGATATTAGAAGTTCCAAACGAGTTATCTACAACCTTATTGATGCTCTTTTTCAAGATGAATTTGGTCTTTTAGCACTCACAACATTAAAAAATTTTGACGAGTACACGTATAATCATTCATTAAATGTAGGTATTCTTTCGCTCACATTAGGACAAAGGATCGGTTTGGACAAAAAGAACCTTGTAAAGCTTGGAATCTCGGGCATTCTGCATGATATTGGAAAGGTTATAATTCCTAAAGCACTAATTTATAAATCACAGAGGCTGACTGACGAAGAATGGGAAACTTTGAAACAACACTCATATTACGGAGTTAAACAGATTCTGAAAGCATACGGGCTCGACGAGCTTGGGTTAATCTCAATGATAGTTGCATATGAGCATCATTGGAATTATGATGGTTCTGGTTATCCTGCACATAGACAGAATCAAAAGCCTATTCTTTTTTCAAAAATAGTACGGATATGTGATTCGTACGATGCAATGACTACGCCTCGGACATATGTACCAATACCGTATCTGCCTCATTTAGCACTTAAAGTATTATGGAAGAGGAGGAACACCTTTTTTGATCCCATATTGGTAAAAGTATTTACTCAGCTTTTGGGACAATACCCAATAGGAAGCTGCCTGGAACTCAGCAATGGCGAAATCGGTTTAGTAATAAGACAGAACCAAAGCAATTCAGACTTACCAATTATAAAAATTGTTATCAACAAAGACGAGGAGAAAATCGACGGCATAATAATAGATCTTTCAGTACAAAATGGGCTAAAGATTGTAAGACCTATTTACCTGCAGAAATACGGTATAAATCCAGCGTCATATTTTGTGTAATAATAAAGGGCTCAAAGAGGGCTATTATAGATAAGAGGGTTGATAAAAAACATAAAAGACTACGTACTTTAATGACAAATTCCAAAACCCAAATGACAAATTAATGTCAAAGTCCCAATGACAAAATTTAAAATTTGACATTAGATATTGGGATTTCAATTGACATTTGATATTTGACATTTGAACTTTTCCGTTAATGATCTTCTTAAGCCATCTCTGCGCCGTCTTGAGTTTTCTTGACTTTTATGTGTTTTCTATGTATAATGATATGTGAGAAATTTAATCTTAAGTAATCCTGATTCAGTAATAAAAGAATTAAAACATATTGGAGTCGATACCAATGCATATTCACTATTTATAAATAAAGCCAATTACAAGATTTCAAAATTTGAGGGGCTTTCATGTGCCCAGGCAAATGTTTTAAAGCAGACTGCACTTATCTGTGGAGCAGATCTGGCAATCCCAAAAACTGTATATTATGGAAGCAAAAGGAAGAAAATTACAGCAATTCTTTTTGCAAATTTTCGCGAAATAGAAAAGATTAAAATGCGTTTGGAAGAACAACCCTGGATGGAGCCAATATCCAAACAACTAAGTGAGATATTAGTAGCAAAACCACCCCCCACTTTAAAAATTGGGAATAAGAAATTAGAATTCAATAGGACATATATTATGGGCGCTATAAATATTACACCTGACTCATTTTATACTGGAAGCCGTTATACTACCAAAGATACTGTTGAAAGGATAGCACAAGAAATGGAAGAAGAAGGGGCTGATTTCCTCGACATTGGTGCTGAATCTTCTCGCCCCGGAGCAGAGCGAGTTGATAAAAAAGAAGAGATTAAAAGGTTAAAAAAAATATTACCGGCTGTTATAAAAAACACAAATATTCCAATATCAATAGATACATACAAAGCAGATACAGCTTCTTTTGCAATTGACCAAGGCGTTAAACTAATAAATGACATCTCAGGGCTCAGTTTTGATAAAAAAATGGCAGGGGTTATTGCAAAGAATAAAGCAAGTTTAATAATTATGCATATAAAAGGTACGCCAAGAACAATGCAGGTAAACCCCCAATATAAAGATCTGATGGGTGAAATCCATTATTATCTAAGGGGAAAAATAGATTTTGCTACACTAAAGGGTATTGAATTAAATCGAATAATTATTGACCCGGGTTTAGGGTTTGGCAAAAGACTTGAGGACAATTACGAAATTATAAATAGACTGAATGAATTAACCAGCCTTGGCAGACCTGTACTCGTTGGACACTCGAGAAAATCGTTTATTGGAAAGCCGTTCAATATTTCTCCTGACCAGAGGCTCGAAGGTACTCTCGGAGTCGAAGCAATTCTCATAAGAAACGGTACATCCATTATCCGGGTACATGATGTTTCAGAGGCAAAAAAAGTTGCCATGTTAATCGATAAAATAAAAGAATGAAGCTGTTTGGATTTCTGCCCGTAAGAGCTGTTGACATAATTGATATAATTGTTGTCGCATTTCTATTATACGAATTCTTCAAATTTGTAAAAGGAACTAAAG
>JAGMEL010000009.1 GCA_023128195.1 Caldifarciminota bacterium
ACAATTAGAGATTGCTTCGTCGCTACACTCCTCGCAATGACCTAAACTGTATATTGACTTCAATCCAATTCAGGTTACAATAGGGTACGTACTACATACTTCTTAGCACATACTAAGAAAGCGCCTGTAGCCCAATCGGATAGAGCGACGGACTTCGTGAGGCGTTGCCTCATCGATTACAATGATAAAAAACAAGATTACGGAGATATAATCATCACTGCCATCGACTGTGCTTTAGCACAGGAAAAGTGGACCAAATAAAAAATGGGTCGGCGAAAGCCGGCCCTTTGTTCTTATTATGACATAGCCAAGAGCATCTTCATTGTTAAAGACTTTATCGATTTTCGTACACGTTATTGACAATATTAATATTTCAGTTATGATTAATATATTGGAGGCTACATGTATTCATTTTATAGAAAACCACTCTTCGCTACATCTTTGTTTTTGATTTTCTATTGTACTTTCTTATTTGCCCAAGTTCCAGACACACTGTGGACAAGAAAATACGGTGGTATATACGAGGATGCAGGACGCTCGATGCAACAAACAGACGATGGAGGATACATCATTGCAGGATTCTCTGATTCGTACAGCTCAGGTGGTGATGATGTATACCTGATAAAAACAGACTCATTGGGTGACACGCTCTGGACAAAGACGTATAGTTATTCCTGGAACGACGAAGCGTGGTCAGTCCAGCAAACAACTGATGGCGGCTACATTATTGGTGGCGTTACTGGTTGGTTCTCACCGACTCACGGAGATGTTTATCTTATAAAAACAGATGGGAATGGTGAAACAATATGGACACGAGTTTATGGTGGTATTCAATCAGATGTTGCACGAGAAGTCCAGCAAACATTCGATGGTGGGTATATAGTAATAGGATACACATTATCTTTTGGTGCAGGCAATAGTGATGTATGGCTCTTGAAAACAGATTCACTTGGTGACACACTTTGGACAAAAACCTATGGAGCAGCACTTTTTGATTACGGCTTTTCAGGCCAGCAAACCGCAGATAGTGGATATATTATTGCTGGGTGTTACAACAATGAAACTTTTTGTGTAGAATACAAAAAGGTAAATCTTGGTGACGTAGGTGGTGATGTGTATCTTATTAAAACTGACAAACTAGGTAATATGGTCTGGTCAAAGACCTTTGATACAGGCAAATGGGAAAAAGGGTATTCAGTGAAACAAACAAAAGATAATGGATATATTGTCGCTGGTTATTCCTATTTAAGCTCCTTCGGTAGAAGAGTCTATGTTATAAGAACAGATGAAAGTGGTGATACACTCTGGACAAGGGAATACGGAACAGGTTACAACAACTCGGGACAATCGATTCAGCAGACACTTGATGGCGGCTACATTATTACCGGAACACTCGATTATGATTTTTGTTTCATAAAAATAGATTCACTTGGTGATGTTAGATGGTCAACAACATATGGTGGAGTACCTATGCTGGATATAGGATATTCAGTCGTTCAGACTTCTGACGGTGGATACGCGGCTGCTGGAGAAACCTTTACCCCGGATAGTGGATATGGTAGCGATGTTTGGCTCGTTTGTCTTGGTCCAGAGCTAGGCATTAAGGAGAACGATAACATAAATTTGTCTTGTGCAAAAATACAGGTCTATCCAAATCCGTTCTGTGAGAAGACCCTCATTGAATGTCAAATAATTAGCAAGGAATTTGAGACAAGAATCTATGATACGAGTGGCAGATTGGTCAGATTTTTTGCTGATTCAGACAATCACCAAATTATTTGGGACGGCAGAGATAATTATGGGCACCGGGTCCCAGAGGGTATATATTTTGTGATAGTAGAAACACCAGAGTTCACAGAAACAAAAAAAGCAATACTATTAAAATGATTCAACCTGCATACCTACGGATTATAAGTCCGTATGTTTATGTTTGTTGACAAATAAACATAAACAGGTTATAATCCTAAAATTTAAGATTAAAAGTGGACAAAAAAAACAGTGATTAGATACAAGGTTCTAGTGAAATAATATAACAAACTACTTGTATCTGATAACTAGCATCTGTCTTGTGCGCCTGTAGCTCAATCGGATAGAGCGACGGACTTCGAATCCGTAGGTTGGGGGTTCAATTCCCTCCAGGCGCGTGCCAATTCTGTTAACATCTCTGATGTTATTACAGAATTGAGCATCTCGAACTCGTGAATGCGAGTGAGAGATTCCTTATTTCTCTGATGTTATTACAGAATTGAGCATCTCGAACTCGTGAATGCGAGTGAGAGATTCCTTATTTGGTTGAGAAATTATATGTCCCGAGCAAAAGCGAGGGATTACGATTGATCATTTTCACCCTCACCCTTCCCTCTCCCCTGAGGGAAAAAGGAAACGACCTCACGCAATATTCAAAATAGCTTTTTGTATCTTTAAGAAAAGCGATAGACTAAAAAGTAGCCTTTCCCCTTTTTCTTTCTCTTCTCTGTTCGAGTATTGTGTACAGCACGGGAATGAAGACAAGGGTAAGGAATGTTGAAAGCAAAAGTCCACCGATTACTGAACGTGCTAATGGCGCGCGGAATTCGTTACCAGCGCCAATTGCTAATGCCATTGGTATAAGACCAGCACTTGTAGTAAATGCAGTCATTAGAATAGGCCGTAAACGTACCTTGCCTGCCTCAATCGCCGCTTCTAAAACCGGCAATCCTCGCTGCCTGCGCATCTGATTCGCATAGGTTATGTACACAATGGCATTGTTTACTACTATACCGCCCAGTAGTAATACGCCCAAGAGACTCTGCAGATTGATGGTCGTACCCGTAAAGAATAACATCCACAACACACCAATTATAGCAAGGGGAATTGTAAACATTATAATAAAAGGTTCTCTAAACGACTCAAATTGTCCAACCATAATCATGTAAACCAAAGCAAAGGCAAGCATAATCACATACCCGAAATCACGGAATGTTGATTGCATCTGTTCATAGCTGCCACTCAGTTCAATCTTAAAATCAGCAGGCTTTTCAATTTCATCCAGGATTCTCTGAATATCATCCGCAACACTTTTTAAATCCCCAGTTGTAACACCACAGGTAATAGTAATTATCCTATCTGTGTCTTCGTGTTTAATCGAAACAGGACCAGTGCTTATCGTGTCTTTGACAAAATTGCGCAAAGGAACTTCACCAAAAGATGTAGTAATAGTCATTGTCCTGATTTTCTGAAGATTATCCCGGTATCGCTCATCGAGCCTGATTTTTATATTATATTCCTCATCCCCTGTTCGAAATTGACTCGCCACAACTCCTTCTATACGTGTGCGTAAAATTGAGCCGACCTGAAACGGCGTGAGACCAAAACTCGCTGCCTTTTGACGGTCAATCAATAATTGAAACTCAGGTTTACCCTCTTCATAACTCGATTTGATATCAGTTAATCCTTTTACATCTTTTATTTTCTCCATTATTTCTTCAGACAACATTTTTGCTTTTTTGCGATCATACCCAAATATCTTTATCTCTATTGGAGCACCGGCAAAAAACGACTCAAAGGTCTCTGTTTCAAATGTTGTCTTAAGACCGGGAATTGTATTTAGATATGGTCGTATATCATCTTGAATCTGTGTTACTGAACGGCTTCTTTTTTCCCGGTTCACAAGATAGATGCTGATCAGGGATGAATGTGGGCCAGCTGTACTGCCGAACAAAGCCTCAAATCCAGAGCCACTTCCAATCGATGTTGAGATAACATCTGCTTCTGGAATCTGCTCTATTAAAATCTTTTCGAGTTTTGCTACTGCTGAATCAGTAACTGCTAATTTTGTGCCGATTGGCATCTCAGCTTTCATGTAAATTTCGCCTTGATCAACTGAGGGCATAAATTCAGCACCTATGAACCGGATAAGTATTAAACTGACTAATAATACACCAATTGTACTGAAAATAACGGTTTTTCGATGTGCCAGTGCCCATTTTATTATTTTAGTATAGACATCTTCTAATTTTTTATAAAAAACATTTAATTTCTGGGCAAAACCTTGTTTTTTTCTCTCGACTTTAAGAAATCGTGAAGTGAGCATTGGAATAATAGTCAAGGCAACCAAAAGGGCTGAGATTAATGCAAATGTTATGCAGAGCGCAAGCTGTTTAAAAAATATTGAGGCAAAACCACTGACGAGTAAAAGGGGCAAGAATACCGCAACTGTAGTAAGTGTAGAAGCAGTAATTGCAGCTCCAACTTCTGATGCTCCGGTGCTCGCTGCCTCTGCTGCTGCCATCTTATTTTCCCGGTGCCTGAAGATTGCTTCGAATACTACAATTGCAGAATCAACAACCATTCCAATCGCCACGGTCAAACCTCCCAGGGAAAGAATATTAAGACTCATTTTAAAAAGATACATGGCAAAGAGAGAAAAGAATACAGTAATTGGGATTACTATTGCCACATAAAAGGTTGCCCTGAGATCGCCAAGGAACAAAAATAGAATAATGATCGCCAGGATTGCGCCAAGTATGAGTGTATTTGCCGTGCTTTTTACTGACCGTAAGATATAGCTTGATTGATTAAACATAATTTCAATCTTTACACCCGGTGGCAATTCCTGCCTGAGTATCTCAATCTCTTTTATAACATTATTACAAACATTAACCGTATTGGCATTGGTTCTTTTCTGCACCATACCTGCTACGGATTGAATACCGCTGGTTCGGGAAATCGATTTTGCTTCTGAAGCCTGGGAACGTACTTCAGCAACTTGCGAAAGACATATAGGAATCCCATTTTTATTGCCGACAACTGTATTACGTATTTCATCAAGGTCCTGGTATTCTCCTACCAATCTCATGATATAGACATTTTTGCCAGATTCCACATTACCCAAAGGATAATTCAGGTTCTGCATCTTTAGAATACCTAAAATCTGCTCAGATGTAATTCCAGTACCAGCAAGTCTGACCGGATCGAGGATAATTTGAATTTCCCTCTCTGTTCCACCCATGGCATATGAGGCAGCAACGCCACCAACACGCTGCAGCTTATCGGCTATTTCATTGGCAATCTCCTCTAATTCAAGCGGGTCAATATTCCCTATTAGATTATACATTATCACAGGCTGCATGGATGGATCAAGTTTAAATATCAATGGCATACTTGCATCTTCGGGTAGATAAGATTGGATCATTCCGAAATTGTCACGAACATCATTTGATGCAGCATCAAGGTCAGTTCCCCAAGCAAATTGTATTGTGATCATGGAAGTGTTTTCTGAAGTTGTCGATGTTATCTTTTCAACATTGTTTACTGTTCCCAGGTTTTTTTCAAGTGGATCGGTTAATGTATATTCAATCTCTTCTGGACCTGCTCCGGGATAGGTCGTTAAGACAATCATCATGGGAAATGTAATGTCAGGAAAGAGATTTACCGGCAGATTGGTGAGAGAAATAATTCCAAAGAGTATAATACCTAAAAAGACCATTGAAGTTGCACGCGGTCTTTTTATTGATATATCAGTTATTCTCATATTTACTCCCGGACAATGGATTTACCTTCTCGCCACCTGCAAGCCTGTGCTGACCTACAACAATTATGTTTTCACCCTGTTCCAGACCTTTAATAATTTCAACATATTCATCGCCTACTAAACCAACCTCTACATCCCGACGCTCAGCAGTGCTGTCTTTTACAACAAAAAGATATCCATCCATAAGCGCATATCCGGGAACAATAATTACATCATTGCTTTCACCAAGATTAAGCGTAATCCGGGCAGTCATTCCTGGTTTCAGTATTTTCTTAGAATTATTTACCACTGCCTTGATACCTACAGTACGGGTCATCGGATCAATTACCGGACTTATTTCTGAAATCTTTGCACTGAATGATGTATCAGGAAACGCATCAATTTCAACTGCCACTTTTCCGCCTTTATTAACACAACCAATATCGTTTTCAGACATATTGAATACAACCTTTACCTTAGAAAATTCCACAACCGTTGCCACCGGCGTCTGGGGAGTAATCATTGAACCCACATCAACAAATATCTTTGCTATATTGCCGCTGATCGGAGATTTAATATATCCCTCTTCATATTCAAATCCTATTGTCTCATTTCTTATCGCCATTATTTTGGTATTCTTTGATACGTACGAACCCTCTTTTACCATTATTCTGGTTACTCTACCCATTGTTTCAGGAAAAACCTGGGCAGTTTTGTTTGCAATTATATTACCTATCAATTCAGAAGTTTTTTTTACATTCCCTTTTGTTACCGGCATAACCTCGACCGCAACTATCTGTTCTCCAATATCATCCCCTGCGTCTTTTCTTGAAGTCCCTATTTTCAAAAGAACCGCAGCGATCAAAATAACAACAATGACAATAATGATCAATATTTTACGCATTTATTCCTCCTTACCGATTGCCTTGTAAATCTCGGCTTTTGATGTGTAATAATTCTTTAAAGCCGCGAGACAATTTGTCTTTGCCTGCATAAGGGCAAGCTGGGCATCCATATATTCAAGATTTGTTGCCAAGCCATTTTTATACCTTGTATTAATGATCTCAAAAGCCTTTTCAGCCTGTCCCACATTTTCCTGAGCTGTAACAATCAGCTCGTTTGCCGCCAGAATATTCAAATAAGCCTTTTTAACCTCAAGGGTTATTGCCTTTTCTAAATTATCAAACGCAAGTCCTGCTTCTTTTACTGCAAGTGCTGCCTGTTTATATTGGTATAAATTTTTGAATCCGGTGAATAATGGCCATTCAAAACCAAGATTAAATATAATATTTGACCCCCATTCATTTCCAGCAAACCCGAAGGGCTTTGTGTAATCGTATGTAGCACCCCCAACGAATGTAGGAAGATTTGCTCTACGTGCAATGGACTGGCTTAGTTTCGCAATTTTTTCAACATCTTTTAGATTTTTTAATTCAATGCGATTATTGAGTGCATAATCTATTAATTCTTCAATGTTAAAAGCATGGTCCGCCATTTTCAATTCACCAGTAACTTCAAATTCATTATTTAATGGCATACCCAGAAGCATCTTAAATCCTTCTTTCGCAAGCTTTAATCCGTGTTCTGCTTCAATGACCTGTGGTTTCAGATTAGCAACCTGAACTTGGGCACGCAGTAATTCGAACTGTGGTACAAGTCCCGCCTTGTATCTCGTTTCAACCGCTCGCTCATGCCTTTTGAGTTGGGCAAGGCTTTCCTTTGAAAGTTGAACCATCTCTTCGAGAACCAAAAGACCATAGAATGCATCGGTTACTGAATAACGTACTTCTTGTTTTTTTCTAACCAGATTAAGTTCTGTAATCTTTTTTCCAATACCAGAAATTTTATAGGCGTTATAGATCTTTCCCCAGGAAAAAATGACCTGCTGCAATGATATCGATAAACTGTAATTTTCGCTCTGACCCATGGGCATTAGCATACCTTCAAACTCCAATACAGGAATATTAGTTATATAAGTATAACCACCACGCGCATTAATCGAAGGGTAGAAAGCAGACAGTGCCTCGCCAACCTGCGCCTGAGATTTTTCGAACTCAACCTGTAACTGTTCGACCTCTATATTACTCTCCAGCGCATAGTCGACTGCTTTATCAAGTGTAAAATAAAGTGTATCAAGATTTGCCACACTTATTAGAAAAGTTAGAATTATTAACATCCTACCTCCTTTTTTTTACGCCATTAAAAAATAGTTCAAGAGTTACATTCTTATCCATAGACATACCAGGAATAAATAATTGAACAAAAAATCCTGTACGTATGGTATTCAGAAAATGTAATGCAGCAATACGCGGCTCCACTTTCCGGAATTCGTTTTTCTTGATGCCGTCTTCAATAATTTGAGCAATAAGGATTATCATTTCTTCAATATGACGAAAAATTACCGGCTTTACAGCCTTCATAATCCTTCTCGTTAAATTAATATTCTCAATAGAGAACATTGGAAAAGAACTCCTGAATTTCAGCATGTAATTCATCCATTCATCAGCAATCCTCTGCAACTTCTCGGTACTTGCGAGATCCTCTTTCTGGATCTTTTGCAGATACTCTATCGCTATTACAAAATGTCCCTCAATAACACTAACATATAGTGATGTCTTATTCTTGAAATACAAATAAGCCGTGCCTTTGGCAATCTTTGCTGCTTTAGTAATGTCGTTGACAGTTGTTTCATAAAAACCCTTCCTAGCAAACAATTTTACCGCCGCATCGATTATTTTCTTTCTTATATTCTTTTTGCGCATATTTCTCCTAATAAACAAGGGGCTGAGCCATCTCTGTATTCTTTCCCATATGACTGACCAGTCAGACAGTATAAGCGAATTCCCAGAGATGTCAATAGGGTGATTTTACCTATGCCCCGATATCTAATAAGAAAATCAATCCTACATCAGTGTTGACTTTAATTCATTTTTCATTAAAATAATACAAAAAGGAGGACGTATGGTTGAAGGAATGGAAAAGAAACTTAATCCGGGAGATTTATTATTTGATGAAGGCGACAAAGGTGATGTTATGTATCTTATTCGTGAAGGTAAGATAAAAATCACCAAAGGAAAAGGTGAAGATGAAAAAGTGCTTGCAGTTCTAAAAGAAGGAGACTTCTTTGGTGAGATGGCTATTATTGACGGCTCACCCAGGTCGGCTTCGGCAATTGCAGCAACTCCCGTATCGCTATTAGTAATTGACAAAGAAACATTTACATCAAAGATTAAAGAAAACCCATTGATCGAGTATGTCCTGGAAACGCTGTCAAGAAGATTAAGAACAACAGATGAGCAAATCAGGCTTCTGACAATAAAGAGTGAAGAGCGAAGGGTTGTCGCTTATATCATTACCAAAGCTAAAGAAACAGGCAAGAAGACTGACCAGGGTATTGAAATCACACCATTTTCTTATGAAAATGTCGCATACACAACTGGTGTCGATGAAAATAAGACTAAAAACTATATTGGGAATTTAGAAAAGGCGAATCTCATCTTACTAAAAGATAACACCATGCTCCTCAAGGGCATTGAAAATCTTGATGACTATCTAAGATACATTGCATTGAAGGAAAAATTCGAAAAACCGTAACGTAAAGTGATTAAATTTATTTGTATGGTTACAATAACTCTTTAACTTGTATCCGAGGTATTCAATTGGGAAAACGTGAGGAAAACGAAACAAGATTTAAAGAATTGAGTGCACTGCTATCCTCCAAAGAGATATTAAAAAATCCCCGGGAATATGCAACTATTTCAAAAGAATATAAAAAGCTGGAAAAGCTTATTCAAAAATATCAAAGGCACGATAGGATCCTCAGAGAAATCAGTGAAACAAAAGAGCTTCTTCAGAGCACTGAAGGAGAAATGAAAGAAATAGCAGAACTTGAGCTCGAGGATTTAAAAAAACAATTGGAAGCAACAGAAAATAAGATCAATGAATTAACCAACCCGGAATATGAAGAATATCAAAAAAATTGTATTGTCGAAATCAGAGCTGGAACCGGCGGTGATGAGGCATCATTATTTGCCGCTGATTTATTCCGAATGTATACAAAATACGTAGAAACAAAGGGTTTAAAATGTGATGTCCTTTCGGCGCATACAAGTGATGTAGGAGGTTATAAAGAAATAATTTTCCTTATTTCCGGAGAAAATGCCTACAGATTATTCCATTTTGAAAAAGGTGTTCACAGGGTGCAGCGTGTGCCAGTTACTGAAGCAGGTGGAAGAATACATACATCAACAGTTACGGTCGCAGTTCTTCCGGAAATTAAGGAAACCCAGTTTGAAATAAACCCCGATGATTTAAGAGTTGATACCTTTAGAGCCGGTGGTCATGGTGGGCAAAACGTAAATAAGGTTTCGTCCGCAGTAAGAATTACATACCTCCCCTCAGGAATGATAGTCAGCTGCCAGGATGATCGCTCCCAGCATAAAAATCGGGTAAAGGCAATGAAGATTCTGCGCGCGCGATTAGCAGCAATTGAACAAGAAAAGCGACAGGCGAGAATACACCAGCAGCGACGACAACAAATTGGCTCGGGCGAAAGGAGCGAAAAGATACGAACATACAATTATCCTCAAAATCGTATCACTGACCATAGGTTAGGATTGAGCCTGTACAATTTAGACAATATCCTTAAAGGCGATTTAGACGACGTCATAAATAACCTCGAAAAATATGAAAGAAATAGTAAAACAAGTAAGTGATGATTTTAAAATAAGCTCCGGAGAAGCAGAACTCATTGTTGCTTCTCTGCTTGAAAAGCCACGATTTGGAATCTATTTTGATAATAGAATGGATATAAACACAAAGAAAATTTTAAACATGAAATTAATACAGCTTAAAAACGGTGTGCCTATTGAATACATTACAAAAAAAGTACAGTTTCGTAATTTTCTGCTGCGCATTTATCCTGGAGTTTTCATTCCAAGACTCGAAACTGAATATTTTATCGAACTGATTGAAAAGTTTGTGAATTCGCGCCCGGAAAAAATTTTAGAGATCGGTACAGGATCTGGTGCAATATGCATAACTCTTGCGACTATTTTCCCGAAAGCTAAAATTATTGCGACTGACATTTCTCAAAATGCAATAAATTGCGTATTGGAAAATATCGAGCGGTATAATTTAACGGAACAGATAAATTTATTACACTGTAATATGTTTGAGGGACTTACTACAAAATTTGATTTGATCGTTACTAATCCGCCATATATTCCCCGCGCGCGTCTTAAATCTTTACCAAAAAGCGTTAAGCACTTTGAACCAATTTTGGCAATTAATGGCGGTACCGAAGGCGTTCAATTTATAAAGAAACTAATCCAGCAAGGTAAGGACTACTTAAATCCGGGCGGGCTAATAGCAATTGAGGTAGATGAAACTGAGGTAAAAATTTTACAGAAATTTGTTGAAATGAATATATCCGCACCTTTTTATTTTAAAAAAGATTTATTTGGCCGCTTCCGTTATCTTTTTGTAGGAAATTTTAAAAATGAATAAAGTAAGAATAATTATTGATTCAAAAAAAACTACAGCAAAAAAAATCTTAAAACAAACCCAAAAACTGCTTCAGGATAACGGATTTGTAATTTCAAGAACCCCTGACTTTATTATCGCCCTGGGAGGCGATGGCACACTACTTCACACAGCAAATCTTTATCGCAAAAAAGGAATACCCATTCTCGGTGTAAATTCAGGCGGTCTCGGTTTCTTAACCGATGTAACGTTTGAGCAATTGTTCGAGACATTAGCCGAAATCAAAGATAAAAAATTTGTTATAGAAAAACGTATGGTTATACAGGCAGACTTTGATAGAAGTAAACTTTATGCCCTCAATGATCTAACAATAATTACACGCATTCCAGGCAGGGCAGTTGAATTCTCCGCAACTATCAATAAAGAATACATTAATCGATTTATTGCTGACGGAATAATTATTGCTACACCAACAGGTTCGACAGCATATTCATTAGCAACCGGTGGACCAATGCTCCTTCCGCATACTGAGGCGATTATCGTTACCCCTATTGCCCCACACACGCTCTCAGTTAGACCAATTGTATTACCAGCGCAAAGTATTGTAGAAATAAAAGTTGGGAAAAAGGGCAGGGCAATATTAGTGGCAGACGGTCAGCGCAGTAAATTTATTAGAAAAGGCCAGGTTATAAAATTTAAGAAGTCGCACTATTGTGTAAAGCTCATAAAACCAGTCCATACAACATTCTTCAACACGCTCCGTGAAAAGATGAAGTGGGGAGGTAGAGAAGATGCTTAAGGTTTTAAGGGTTAAAAATTTTGCATTAATGAAAGATTTGACAATAGATTTTGACAAAGGATTAACAGTTATCACAGGAGAAACTGGTGCGGGAAAGTCAATGATTGTAGAGGCAATCGCAACTTTATCGGGCAGCCGGATGGAGGATGTCCTAATTCGAAGTGGTAAGAACTTTGCTGAAGTTACTGGAATTTTCGAGGTAAGACCATCGGTGATGGAAAAGTTGGTCAATTCAGGAATTGAAGTTGACAGCGATTTGATAGTAAGAAGAAAGATCGAACGAAATAAAAGACAAAATGCATATATAAATGACCAAATTGTTAGCCTCAATTTACTCAAAGAACTCGCCCAGGAAATGATTGACCTCATTGGTCAATATGAAAACCAGGCATTGCTTTATGCAAAAAATCATCTATCACTTCTGGATTCATTTACTTCCCTCGATGATTTGAAAGCAGAATATAATAAAAATTATGGTGAATACATACAACTACAGCGCAGATTAGAAGATCTGCTCGAAACAATGAGGCAAAAAGATGAAAAGATAGACTACTTAAAATATCAAATTACTGAAATTGAAAAGGTAAATCTACAACCAGATGAAGAAGAAAAATTAATTTTAGAAAAGGAACTTCTCTTAAGCACTGAAAAACGTTCTCTTCTATCGACGCAGATCATAACAAATTTATATGAAGCCGACGGCTCGATAATTGAAAATCTGGCTAAGGTAAAAAGGCTTTTTGACGACCTTTGCAAATACGACAATAATTTAAATGAAATGAATGAAAGGCTGGAAGTATCAATCTCATCGATTGATGATATTTATCGTGAAATCAGCAGTTATCAAAGCCAAATTGAGTTCTCGCAGCAAAAAATCGATGATGTGCTGGTGCGATTGGATACAATAAATAAAATCAAAAAAAAGTATGGAAAAACACTCAACGAAATCAATAATTTCCTGAGGAGTATAAAAATGGAATTGATACTTATTGAAACCCGGGATGAAGAAGTAAAAAAAATAAGAATACGTGTAGCGGAAATTGAACAAACAATTACCAAACAGGCTGAGGAACTTTCATCGCAACGGCGCAAGGCTGCTGTTTCTTTAAAGAAAAGAATTTTAGAAATTCTAACACAACTTGGAATGAAAAAAGCTGATTTTGAAATTAGATTAACAAATAAAGATATTGATGAAAACGGCAAGGATGATGTTGAATTTTACATCTCAACAAACCCAGGTGAAGAATTAAAGCCATTGCGTAAGATTGCATCGGGCGGTGAAATTTCACGAATTACACTCAGCTTTAAAACACTATTATCCGACATCGACAGAATACCGACTATAATATTTGATGAAGTTGATACTGGAATCGGCGGCAGAATTGCCGAAGCAGTGGGTAGGCTTCTGGCAAAAGTCAGCGAAAAACATCAAATCATCTGCATAACACACCTCCCACAAATATCTGTGTTCGCAGACAATCATATCCTTGTAAAAAAAGAAATTAAGGGTAAAGAAACATTTACCAGAGTAGTAAAATTAGATGAAGAAATGAAAAAATTGGAAATTGCAAGAATGCTTGGTGGTCAAGAAATCACTGAAAAAACTATGGAACATGCTGCAGAATACTTACAAAAGGGTCAGCACAAATGAGTTCAGGACATCAATGTTTTCAGTCTCCTGGAGGAAAATGTAGCTGATTATTACTCTATGAAAAATAAAGATCAGACAATTACAATCTCCAATTTCATCACCCTATCAAGACTCGTAATGCTGCCGTTTATAATCTATTTTTTACTACAGAACCAACGCATAACTGCCTTCATTATTATGCTGATATCCCTGCTTTCTGATACAGCCGACGGCTATCTTGCAAGAAAACTACATCAGGAATCCGAAACAGGAAAATTTCTTGATCCTGTATGTGATAAAATTTCCCTCGTCGTTATTCTGATTACACTCTTATTGATCAGATCAATACCTTTATGGGGTGTCATAATAATCGTGCTGCGAGATATTTTAATTCTACTTGGTAGTTTCTTTATATTTAAATATAAATCTAAAGTCTTAAAGTCTAATGTCTTAGGTAAAATTACAGGGTTTATACTGGGTGCAATTATTCTCGCATTTACTATAAACTTACAACAATTAGGAAATATTTTGTTGTATCTCAGTATACCTGCAATAATTGGATCGTTCATAATCTATTTAACAAAATATATTAATGTAATGAAAGGAGAAAAATGAAACCGATTTTCTTTACAAAAATGGAAGGTTCGGGTAATGATTTTTTGTTACTTGACAATCATAATGGATTGATAAGCGAAACTGCTCCCGGACCAGCGCTGCCAGAATTTGTAAAAAAATTGACCGATCGTCGTTTAGGTGCCGGCTCAGATGGTGTGCTGCTTTTGGAACAATCAAAAGACTTTCCATTCAGGATGAAATATTACAACCGGGATGGAAGCATAGCAGCACTTTGTCTTAATGGTGCGCGATGTATTGTCAGTTATGCATATCGGTCAGGACTAGTAAACAATAAAGGCAAATTTTTATCAGACTCAGGACCAATAGGATTTTATTACAAAAATGGCAATGTAAGTATTGAAATTCAACCACCGATTGATATTAAATTGAATTTCAGTTTTGCGTTAAAGCGAAAAAAGTATCGCGCCAATTTTTTAAGGCTCGGCGTTCCGCATTGTGTAATCTTTGTTGACTCCTTTGATAAAATTGATATTAAGGAACTGGGACGCGCAATACGTGAACACAGAACATTTAAACCAGACGGCACCAACGTCAATTTTGTTAAAGTTGAAAATAATTGTCTTTTTGTACGAACGTACGAACGTGGTGTCGAGGATGAAACGCCTTCTTGCGGCAGCGGAGTTTTGGCATCAGCCTACATTGCAACAAAGCTATTTATTGCCGAATCACCGGTAAGCTGTAAAACCAAAGGTGGAGAATTACTGGCCACAATAAAAGATAAACTCTATATTGAAGGACCGGCAAAATATATTTATGACGGAGTTTTCTACCTTTAACGCAGTAAGCAGCGAGAAAAAAATAGTTGCAGGTTTTTATTAACTACTTATAACCTTTTTAATCCTCGTTAATGCCCATTTGAGTTCTCTCTTTTGAATTACAAGTGGTGGAGCAAAACGGACCACCATTTCATGGGTCTCTTTAACAAGGATTCCTTGTTTCATCAATTGTTCACAATATTTTCTTGCTTTCTTTGTCAATTCAACACCTATGAGTAATCCCTTTCCCCTTACATCTTTGATACTCGGGCTCTTTATTTTTCGCAGCTCTTTCATAAACCAGTTTCCGAGTTCATATGCCCTTTGGGCAAGTTTCTCTTTAACGATTACCTCAAGCGCTGCAATACCTATTGTTGATGCTAAAGGATTGCCACCAAATGTTGAACCATGATCTCCTGGATGCAGAACATCCATAACATGATCATCACATAGGATTGCTGAAACTGGATAGAACCCACCACTAAGTGCCTTACCAATAATAGTTATATCCGGTCTCACATTTTCATATTCGCAAGCGAATAGTCTACCAGCACGGCCCAGGCCCGTCTGAATTTCATCGGCAATAAATAGAACTTTATTCTTTTTGCAGATATTATAACATTCCTTAAGATACCCTTTGTCCGGAATGATAACACCGCCTTCACCCTGAATCGGTTCTACAAGGAAGCCGACAGTATTTTCATTTATTGTCCTTTTTAATGCCTGAGGACTATTATATGGAATCATTTTAAAACCTGGGGCAAAAGGACCAAAACCGTTTTTATATTGAGATTCCGACGAAAAACCTACTATAGTCGTTGTCCTACCGTGAAAATTATTTTCACAGACAATGATCTCCGCATGGTTCTTTTTTACTCTCTTTTTATAATAGCCCCATTTTCGTGCTACCTTGATTGCAGTCTCTACAGCCTCTGCACCTGAGTTCATTGGAAGTGCTTTTTCATAACCAGTTAGCGTGCACAATTTCTTTAAGAATAAACCCATCTGTTCATTATGAAAAGCCCTTGATGTCAAGGTTATTTTTTTTGCCTGATTATTCAATGCCTTTACTATTCTTGGATGGCAGTGCCCCTGGTTTAATGCTGAATAGGCACTCAACATATCGAGATATTTCTTGCCTTCAACATCCCATACCCAAACACCTTTTCCCCTGGTCAACACAACAGGTAAAGGCAGATAATTATCTGCACTAAATTTTTCTGTTAATTTAATGTATGCTTTATTCGTCTTCATTAAACCTCCGGTTTAAGGGTTTTTAAAACCCTTCTATTATACAAAAATTTTTTACTTTTTCAAGGGAGTCTATCAGAAAAACACAGATTCTATGCCGTCAGAGATTTTTAAATTATAAGGTTTTAATATTCAGTAATCTCTCTGTATTTAGATTTTGAATCTCACCACAAGTACACAAAGGCCGATCGATAATACAAGTACAATGATTGTAATGATTTTACCTACATTAAAATATGGCGATATGTATGCAAATACAACATCGTGTTTACCAGGTTTTAAATACACTGCCCTGAACGTATAATTAGCCTGATAAAGTTTCTTTTCTTCACCATCTACAAAAACTTTCCAGTCCGGATGCCAGTTATCAGTTAACACCAAAAATCCCGGATAAGAAGATTCAGCTATACAGGTTATCTTGTTTGCTGAATATTCAGCAATTTTTGCCTCTACTAAAGGAAATCCCTCTTCTGGATGCGGAACTCCTGGGTTTTCTTCAATAACCACAAATTGCCGTGGATCAAAGTCTTTTGTTTTTAAAACGTCTAAAATTTCTGATTCCTCCAAAACCCGATAATCAGAAACAATATAGGCACGCGGCAAAAGACTATCATTTACATATACAGAATACCTGCGACCCCTCAGTCCAGGGGTAAACCTTGATATGTAATTCCTTATTTCCTGAATAGCTCTTTGTGTCTGCATATCATATTTCGAAATATCTTCAGGTAGATTTGGTGCAATAATATATTTTATATTGAGCATGTCCAAAAACTTTGGATATTGGATAAGATTCAAAGGGTTAAACATCACACTTGTACCGGCACCGATGAATTCCTGATAACGCCGGAGCGGATTTGGAATATACCCACCCGCACTCTGGATATTGTGATATAAAAGGTATAAATCTGTTGCATGGTCATACCACGGGGTTGGGAAAACACGAAATACACTCCTATCTTTATTTAGGAATCTCACCACATCATCAGCTGCATAATAGACTTTTGGTGCAGGAGCTGAAGGTAGATACTTAGTAACAAGGGGCAATTGGTCTATTAAAGTTATGGCAATGGCAGCAATAGCAAAAATCCACACTTTTACCTTTTGCTTCATAGATAAAAAGACCATAACGAGGATAATGACAAGAAATACCAGGCTGCGCCATATTCCGCTGATAAATGCAGAAAAGTTAGCACTAACCTTTGCTAACTTTGCCTCAGCCATTCTTGGACCTAATTCAGAAATAAATCTGGGATGTAGTGATTCTCGCATTGACTGAATTATTGAGTCTCTACCAGCGATACAGATGAGACCTGTAAGCACAAGAGCTGCGAGTAGTATACCACCGATAATATAAAATTTCTTTCTAAACCAAGCAGTTTCCTTTTGTTCACGCTTTTTTACAAATATGTTTTCGAAACCTATTGAACCAAGAACAACAAAACCAAAACTGATAAGAAAGAATGCAAGAGCAGGTGCACGAAAGAGCCGAAAGCCTGGAATGATTGTATAAAAGATTCTAAAAAATGGCGTATGCCCACCAAGCACAACAAAGAGGACAATAATAATTCCCAGAGTATAGAATTTGACATAAGTTTTTTTCCAATAAAGGATAATAGTAAATATGGCAAATATTACAGATAACAACCCAAAATATTCAAGGTGGATTTTAAAATGGCTAAACCCCCAATACTTATCTAATAAACCTGAGTAGGTGGGGATAACTAAATCGATTACCTCAAGCGGCGGCATAGACCATGATGTAGCATACTCATAGCCACGTTCAACACCACGTGCTGCAGTTCCTAAGCCGCCAAGAACAGGTAGCCAGACTGCTGCCATAAGCAGACAGATAACTGCTACTGTACACAACCCACAACCAATTATTTTTATATAATCTTTCCCTGAATTTTCCTTGCGATGCACTATCAAGTAATAAATAACATATCCAAGAATAAACAACAACCCGTAATAGGTTATTTGAAAATGTCCTTCATAAAAAGCAAACGATGTTGCAAAAGCTGTCAGGATAAAATACAGTAATTTCTTTGATTTTAGAGCACGGTGAATAAAGAAAAGCATCAATGGAAACATTGCAACACTTGCAGCTCTTCCAGCATGTCCCGCATTGGGTGTGGTTGCTAAATTACCAATAAACTGATAAATAACCGCACCGACTGCTGCGGTATATTTAGATAATCCTATCTCTTTGAGATATAAGTACGTTCCAAGACCCGCCAGGAAGAAAAAAAATATGAATGTAACGGCAAGAGCGACTTGCGGTTGTATGATCTTTTTAAATTGGGCAAGCGGCGCTAATGGACCTCCCACAGGAGAGCCAAGTACGGGAATTCCGCTAAAGACATGAGAATACCACAAAGGCATCTCTGCTTGTTCAGCAGTCCACTTTTCAAAAGGATAGCCACCAATAAGATAATCCGAGCCGGCAATCATCTTACCTGAATCAAGGAATGACGCAAAATAGATCAGGGGGAGGATTAACAGTAACACAATAACCATCTTCTCCCAATGCACTTCTATGAAATTCGGTTTATCTTGTTTTTGTGGAGGCTTCTTAGGTTTGTGTTTTTTGCTCATCTTAAGTGTCTAAGTATAAATATTTTCGAAGAATAGTCAAGAATATATTGAGATTGTTCAAAATACAATCTCAATGATTACAGTGATTTTGTATTGTAATTATTGGCTATTGTCCTTCAGATTACTCAACCTTTTTACCAATAATCCTACAAAGAATATGACTATCTCAAATAATGTTATCCAGATGCGGGCAATAAAGCTTATTGCAATTGCTAAAGGTGCAGGTAAAATAGGTGACAAAAGTAGTGTCATCATACCTTCTCTAACACCCAACCCACCTGGAGCAAAGATTACCACAAAACCTGTCATCCAGGACAAAGTATATGCGGCTGATAACGTAAATATTTTTGAAATGGGCATCGGATAAATCGCGTTGATCACAAAATAGAACCCGATGATTTGCGCGATCCACAGTCCAAAAAAGTAGATTGATAATTTAAGAATTTGGGAATAAGATACGGTAATTTTGATGTTAGGTTTTTTTAAAATCTTCAGAAGAAAATTAACAACCCGAGAAAGAATATGAGGATTCAAAATAATAATTGCTATAACGAGAAGAATTAAACAAATTGAAAGATTAGTAAAACTGTAATTACCTACCATAATTACCGAAAACAGGAAGATAATACAACTGCTGATAATCAACAAACATGTTTCCAAAATCATACTCACTGCTAAGTTTTTACCACTCATCTTTTCTTTCTTGCCGACATATACCCTTCCTACCATATACCATATGCGGCCAGGTAAATACTTGGCTATTTGCGTTGTTGATATCATCCAGCAAGATTGAGTAAGAGATATAGAACTACCTAACATACACATTGTTTTTTGCCAACTCTTACTGTAACTCAAAAAATGGGCTGCCAAGGCAAAGAAAGAAATAACCAAGAACCAAATATTAAAGCGTAAATCATCAAAGGGAATTTTGGACCAATTCCCTACAAGGTTTTTGATGAGAAATAGGAATATAATTGCTACAACGAGTAATGACAATAGCCTTTTTACTGTTTTTTTCACACTGAGGATTTACTGTCGTCTACAGATAAAAATGAATTGATATGCAAATAATACAGGAAGAGCAATTGTAAATTTCAAAAGCAGTCTTTTGAGAACACCTATCGGCTTTTTGTTTTTCAATATCTTAGGGCCTATATCCTTTCTGATCTCTTCAACGTCCAGGTTATGTTTTTGAATAAATCTTGCCCATTCACCCAGGGTTGCTAACATCTCTTGTGGCTGTTCTGTACCTTTGTACAATTTGACCTTATTTAACACCCAGTAAGAATTTGGTACAACAAGTAAAATCTGACCGCCTTTTTTCGTAACCCTTTTTATTTCTTCTAAACCCCTAGCAGGCGAGGAAAAATGTTCAATCGTACCTAATGAAGAGATGAGATCAAAAGTCCCATCTTTGAAAGGCAATTTTTCTCCATCTGCAACTAAAGTTGTGATCGTTTGAGGTAGAATATTTTTAGATAGATATATAGCCTTCTCAGAAATGTCAAAGCCAACACATTTGATTCCTTTATTAAAGCAATATTTCAGAGCCCAGCCCACACCACATCCTACATCAAGGGATATGTGAATCCTGCTAAAATCAACATGTTTGAAAAATCGCTGCAGCCGTTTCTGGTCAATTACTTCGACGTCTTCATCAAAGTGGTATTCTTTCTCGTAAAATTCACGGCCAGTATTCATGACAGTCTGATTATAGGTTAAAAATGCACATTGTCAACACAGTCAACTTAACACATAATCTTGATCAGGTTGACATTCTTATGTAGATGGATAGAATTATTATAACTTTTGGAGGTAAAAATGATGAGAAGAAATACCTATTGTATAATCGCCGTTCTGCTATTTATTCTACCGATTGCGGTATGTGGCGCGAAGCGAGAAGTTGATTTATTGTCTCGTGAATATGCAAAATTCATTCAAGGGTATCCAGGCGGTGCAGAGGATTTTCCCTATGAAACCCGGCAGCTTCACATTTCTATTGCCCTTAAGTTAGCAGAGGTAGGTAATCTTTATTCAAAAATAGATAGAGACCAAGATGCGGTCGTTAAATACGAAGAAGCTCTTGTGCATTATGCTACTGGCGACATTTACTATGGGTATGCGAATAGTCTCTATAAGATTATGCATTTGGATAGCGCTCTTTTATCTTATAAAATTGCGGGAGCTCTGGGTTACGAAATAAATGAGCATATATATTACCAGATTGCAAGAATATATAGTAGATTGGAGAAAAAACAACTTGCCTTTGAGTATTTAGATATTGCGATTATGAATGGTTTTAGGGATGAAAATCAGCTTCAACAGGATCCTGACCTTGAATTCGTTCATTCACAACAGGAATGGCATGAATGGTTTAAGCAAAGAAAAGCACTTTTTCGTCCTCCAATATCCAATCTCAGGAGTTGGTTGGTTGTAGAATATCCTTTTGACGAAAATGCCCACGATAATAGTGGAAATGGACATCATGGTACAGTATATGGTGCTACTTTAACGAATGATCGATTTGGCGCTTTGAATAGTGCCTTTTATTTTGATGGAATAAACGATTTTATTGAAATCGGTCACTTGCCCACTATTAAAGAATCTAATGAAGTAACAATTTGCTACTGGTTTTCATTAACCGATCACACTGGTTTTGATGTTTGCGGTTACATCTCAGGTTATAGGAAAAAAGCACTTAGGCTCGGACTGGATCCTCAGAGACGTATCTTCATTAATCCTGGAACGCATACTGATATTCATTCCAGTAATGTAACTTTCAATTTGCAGAGGTGGTATCATTATGCAATGACCGTTAAAGGTGGTGAATCTGTGCGCGTATACGTGAATGGGAAAATGGTTTTTCAGACGTCTAGTGGAGTTCCAGATATACTTGAAGATCCACCTTGTTTTTCTATTGGTGCAGGCAATGAATTTCTTATAGGTAGAAGTAGGGCTCATTATACAAATGGAATTATTGATGAATTCCAGATCTACAATCGTGTATTATCAGAAGATGAAATTAAACATCTCTATAACTTAACAAAAGCCAAATAGCTCGTTAGAGAAAAAATAGGGTCAAATCATCTCGGTATACTCGATACTTTCAGCTTCATTCTTTATAACAGTACACGACCTGGAATCAGATACTAAAATGTGAAACGAAAAAAGTAGAGTCAGTGCTCAATATTCTGACATTTTCGCTGTGCAATAACACATCCATTTCGCCCTTGACAATCTGCCAAGATTTACTATAATTTAATCAAGAGGTTTAGGCCTTTCTTAACAGTTAGGAATATGGTCATTTGTATAATAGGAGGTTTTATGTTCATAAAATCATTTTTACTTACTCTCAGTGTAGCATTAACAGTTTTTGCGAGTAACACATGGATAGAAACCACCCAGGAAGACTTCGCAGACGGCACATATGAAAGAAACATCTATGCATCGCATCGTCTATAATGAGAAAAAGACTTG
>JAGMEL010000090.1 GCA_023128195.1 Caldifarciminota bacterium
TGTTTAATAATAATGTTCGGCTTGTTTTTTTATTATCAGTTATTCCCGGCGTCTTAACTATCTTTTTTGTTCGGTTTGCCAGAGAAACCAGAGTAGAAAGTAAATCGGATTCTACTGCTGTTCAAAAACATAGTCTGAGAAATGCTCCCTTTATAATCTTTTTAATCTCGAATATTGTATTTACTTTAGGGAATTCTTCGAATGTTTTTTTGATCTTAAGGGCGCGTGAAGCCGGATTGACTATCGCAATGATACCCGTAATATGGATTGTGTATAATATCTTTTGCACGCTCTCATCACCTGTATTCGGGTCATTGTCTGATAAAATTGGAAGAAAACCGATAATCATTTCTTCTTTTCTCTATTATTCTGTTGTCTATCTTCTTTTTGGAATAGCTAACAATTTATGGTTAATCTGGCTATTATTCGGAGCATATGGGATCTATTATGGTCTGTCTGAAGGCGTGTTTCGCGCATATATTGCCGACCTTGTTGACCCTGAGAATCGTGCTACAGCGTATGGACTATTTAATACTGGAATCGGCCTTGCTCTATTCCCGGCATCTTTAATTATGGGAACTCTATGGGATAGATTCGGAAGCAAATGGGCATTTTTAGTATCTGCTGGGTTTAGTCTGCTTGGATTCTTGATATTCATAATCAGTTTATTACTAAGGAAATCCAATAGAAAAATAGGAGTTTAAAATGTCAAATGAACTCATCCACAACTTTTTACTTGGATTTATTAAACTCCACATACTCTACCACACACAAAAAGAGCCAATATTTGGACAGGAATTTAAAAAAGAACTAAAAAGGCATGGATATGA
Source organism: Caldifarciminota bacterium (assembly GCA_023128195.1). Classification (GTDB taxonomy): domain Bacteria; phylum Hydrothermota; class Tepidihabitantia; order SM23-42; family SM23-42; genus SOIY01. The sequence continues at coordinate 831 of JAGMEL010000090.1, forward strand.
TATTTCTTTTGGAACACTCTATCCAATATTTCATAAATTAGAAAACAAAGGATATCTGAAATCAAAGCAAGAAAATGTGAATGGAAAAATAAGGAAATACTATTCCATAACAAAAAAAGGAGAAAGGATTTTAAAACAATCAAAGAATAAAGCAAAAGAACTGTTTGATGAACTGTTTGAAAAATGAATACAGATAGGAGATAACAAATAAAGATAACCGATAACAGATAGAATGATGAAATCACTGGTTGACAGAAGATAAGATGTTATTATAATCCTTTATGGAGAATCAAAATTTGTCGAATAATACAAGCAATAAAGTCATTGAAGTCAGTAAACTAACCAAAAGGTTTGAGCATATTACAGCTGTTGATCAAATTTGTTTTACTGTTAATAAAGGTGAAATTTTTGGTTTTCTCGGACCGAATGGTGCTGGAAAGACAACGACAATCAGGATGCTAACGGGTCTGCTCACCCCGGATTCAGGAGATATTTTGATTGATAATATTGACATAAGAAGAAATTCGATCAAAGCGAAAATGAAAATGGGTGTTATCCCGGAAATGGGTAATATCTATGCAGATTTAACTGCAAAACAGAACATTATTTTATCAGGCAGGTTTTATGGAATTCCTAAACGAGAATTAGGAAATAAAGCAGATAGTCTTTTAGAACAATTTGAATTATATAATAGAAAAGATGATTTTGTTAGAAAGTTTTCAAGAGGTATGAAACAGAGAGTTAATATTGCAAGTACTATTGTCCATGATCCAGAGATACTATTTCTTGACGAACCGACATCAGGATTAGATGTCCAGAGTCAGCGAA
>JAGMEL010000091.1 GCA_023128195.1 Caldifarciminota bacterium
GCCATATTTTCACCCCCTTATAATATCACCAAATTTATAATTTGGCTTTGAAATTTTTATATCCCTATTCCTACCAACAAAAGAACAGGACTCTATCATCTGTTGCCGCTTCATTACTTCTAACAAGTACTTGAATCGATGCTTCACCTATCTATCTTATTTTATCTAAGAATCTTCTTTTGTCAATCAGTGAATTCGCGAGCTCTGAAAAACTATTTTTTGAGCTCTATATTCTTCGAGCGAACTGCCTTTTCGTAGCGAAGGCAGGGAGTCGAGAGCAATGTATGTTTACGGTTAAATTTGTTCGGTCAAGTCGGTTACTTGTTTTAGGAGTTCTTCGTGTTTTTTCTTAAGCTCAAAATACATCTTTTTGTAATCAACTAATTCATCTACGTTTTCTATTTTCTCCGCTGTTTCGTCTATTAACATCTCTTCAACTGAGGTTATTAATTCCCCAGTGTTTCCATTTGAACTTTTGATATTATCGGACTCAACTACTTTGATAAATCCCTCCTCTTTAAGCCATTTCCTCGGGTCAATACTTTCTTCAGTCTTTTCCTTTTTTAACCAGATTTCCTTTGCTTTATCAATATCAGCGATCAAAACAGGATATAACTCTTTTATTGCTTGAATATATGTCTCTGGAAACACCTCATCTTCTTCATGATATTTAATAAGCTTACACTGTCCGTTGTTTTTTTTAAAATCTTCTACAATCTGTTCATCACATTGTCTGTAAATTCCTAGTATAGGCGGTATTTCAATATGTAATTTATCGCACAACTTGAACAGAGTTTGTTGTGACAGAGCATCATTCAGAGGATGAATATTTGCTATTATTAGCTCGAATCTATTCTTAAACTTACACAACATTTCAAGAATCTGGATATAAGAATCAACTCCAATAACCCTTTCCCTACTGATTAAATCACAGAGTTTCTTTTTTATTTTTTGGTCTGGTTCAATTAAGAGAATCATAATTTCCTTATATTATAATATATTTTAAGGTAATTAAACAACAAAACAATAAATAAAAATACGTATTTAGCTATGAGTAATTTTACGTAATTCACAACAGGGGGTCAGGTCTGGACATTGGACATTCTACGGTAGGTAACATATCCTCTCAGTTTTATTCGAGACTTGTAGCATCTCAATACTTCGATATCCGCGATTTATTCTACAGATGTATATGACTGAGATTTCTTTGCTCGGCACGCAATGATGTTAAGGAAGTTCTCGATTCACTACGTTCACTCGAACAATAAGTGGTTTTGTACTTGTCTGTACCTTTTTCCTGAATCTGCCCTACCATTATTGACTAAATCACAAAATTCACTATAATAACGATGAGAAGATTTTCATCGTTCGATTACTGTGATGAAAAGACAGATTACGATGATATAGTTAAAAAATGGCATAAACTTTTTGGATAAAAGGGGGGCAGAGCCCCTCCTTTACCCCTGTAGCTCAGCAGGATAGAGCGGCGGTTTCCTAAACCGCAGGTC
>JAGMEL010000092.1 GCA_023128195.1 Caldifarciminota bacterium
CGTTCGAGTCGGGTCAGGGGTATGCCAATTTTGCTCACATCGCTGATGTGATTGCAAAATTGAGCATCCCGAGCGAAGCGAGGGATTTTAGGAAACAGGGAATAGTAAGAAAAAATTATATTCTCTGATTTGGCTGTAAAATTGAGCATCCCGCACCTTTTTTGGAGCGGTGAGTTGTGATATATGTTATAGATACGGTACTTGGTGTGTATCGTAGAGGTTAAGAATGAACCAGAAAAGTAAAGGTGCAGGATTATTAATTTATACTTAGCATAACGTAGTTATCTTAATAAGGAGAAATTATGAGGCAAATTAAAAGAGGACATAGAGAAGAAGACGAATTTCGTAAGATTATGAAAAAATTCATAAAATATGTGGTGCGACATCGCGAGACTTCAATATTAGTAGGCATAGTCATCTTAGTCGGAATAAGCTTTTTAGTCTTCACTCTATCAAAAAGTGAACAGCAAAATCCTGCAGCTGATTTACTCCATACCCAGGCTATGGGTCTTATCTCCATGGGAAGACTTCAAGAAGCTGAGAATATTCTTTTGGATCTTACCACAAGATATCAGAATACAAGACCTGGTAAAATCGGAATTTATTACCTGGGCACAATATATTATCATACCGGCAGGTTTGATGAATCCTTAGAAAATTTTGATAAATTCCTCAGCCTGCAGAAAAAGGATTATTTGCTTGTACCTTCAGCACTATTCGGAGCCGGATGTTCTGCTGAAGGGTTAAAGGATTATGAAAGGGCACTAGGCTATTATGAGAGAGCGATCAAAGACAAGAAATCTCCATTCTATTTTATGGGTATGCTTGCCTATGGCAGAACAAATGGATTGGTCGGCAATACTGACAAAGCACGAGAGATTCTAAAAGATCTCGTTGCCCAGAACCCCCCTTCAGATATTGCTAATGATGCAAGATTCTATATAGGTTATTTTAATGACTAAGGTCATTAAAATAACCTTCGATGCCGAGCAATAGCGAGGCAAAATGAGCTACATTAATAACATCACTGCAATCTTTCTTTATATCGCTGTAATCGATGCCGAGCAATAGCGAGGCAGAATGAGTAATATTTCTGTTGCAATCCTCTGGCACTTTCACCAGCCAATATATTCAAAGCCTGATGATTCCACCTTACCACTCCCCTGGGTAAGATTACACTGTCTTAAAGATTATCTGGATATGCTAAAGCATGTCCAGAATTTTCCTGAGGTGCATGTAACATTTAATTTTACACCATCACTTCTTTTACAGATTCATGACTATAAGAACGGCAAATGTAATGATCAACAATTCTTGCTATTCAAGAAAAATGCAGAACAACTAACAATAGAAGAAAAAATAGATATTCTTAGAGACTTTTTCCTTGCCCACTGGAAGATGATGATTGAACCACACCGACGATATTTTTCATTACTATTAAAGCGGGGTAAAAATATTGTTGAAGATGAATTAATATCGGTTGCCAAAACTTTTACTACAGATGAATTCCGGGATTTACAAATATGGGCTAATCTTGCATGGATAGATCCAATGTTCCGTGGCGAAATCGAAGATTTATACAAAAAAGGTAAGAATTTTTGTGAAGAGGATAAAGACCGAATTATTACTGTTGAGAACAAAATTATCGCGTCTGTGTTTGATGAATACAAAAAGGCACTGGAGTCTGGACAGATTGAAATCAGTACATCGCCATTATACCATCCAATACTGCCCCTATTAATTAATAGTGACCTTGCCCGGGTATCAAATCCAAATCTTACTATTCCTTTTCATCTATCTTATCCGGATGATGCTGCAAACCAGATAGCTGAAGGCATAAAAGTATTTGAAAGATTTTTTGGGCAAAAACCAAAAGGTATGTGGCCTTCTGAAGGCAGCGTATGTCAGGAACTCATGCCTATTTTTTCTCAATTAGGTATTGAATGGATTGCAACAGATGAAGAAATATT
>JAGMEL010000093.1 GCA_023128195.1 Caldifarciminota bacterium
TCCCATGCCAATTCATGCTGCAGGAAAAGATGAGGTGTTTGTTGGTAGAATTAGAAAGGACCTCATTTTTGAAAATGGATTAGCAATGTGGATTGTTGCTGATAATGTTCGTAAGGGTGCAGCACTTAACGCGGTACAGATTGCAGAACTACTTGTTTAAGTATAGGAATTTTATAAATTCCTATACAAATCCTAAATACGAAACATTCACCCCGTTAGATATGTGCCTAATTTATTTTATAAACATTTGTAGGATTGAGAAGATACTTTAGTGTGTATTTCTCTAAGAATTGATTTTATCTAACGGGGCAGGCAAATTCAAAATTATAATTCTTCAAATCCAAAACACCTATTTATATGAACTACCATTTTTTACGTAGAAATAAAGTGTGTTTTGAACATTTGGATTTTGGCCTGCCCCGTGAAATGCGGAGCATATTTCACTGGGGTCATTTCGATATTAGAATTTCCCCGAACGAAGTGAGGGTGTAATGCTTTCATGGATTGGATTCATAATTTCCTTAATTGTTATCCTGATTGTTGCGCGTAAAAATCTTCCTCTGGCTCTATTCTGCGGTGCTGTTATTTTAGGTCTGTTTACACTTCCATTAGTTTCAATTTTAGAAAAGATTATTTATACGTTAACTGACCCTTCTATTATTCTTCTCGCGCTTGCAATGGGTGTAATTCCAATGATTGGTGGTGCAATGAAACAAAGTGGTCAGATGGATGATCTGGTAAATAATCTACGAATCGGTAGAAAAGGACTTATGGCATTATCACCGGCAATTATGGGACTGCTTCCCATGCCCGGCGGTGCTCTCCTTTCAGCACCAATTTTGGAAAAAGGCGGTGAAGGTGTAGCAGATGACTTGAAAGTCGTCATAAATAACTGGTTTCGACATCTCTTTGTAATGATATATCCTCTTAGCTCTGCTCTTATTGCCTCAGCAAAAATATCGAATTTGGATTTATATACAGCAGTCTTATCTCTTCTTCCTGCATTTGCTTTTGCTCTTTTCTTAGGATATATATTTTTTATTAGAAAGGTCCATGGTAATATTATATATTCAAGTCCATTCTCTTTAAAAAAATTACTTATGCCTTTAGGTATTATTCTGGTTGCACCATTTCTCGATTTCGTATTAAAAAAGATATTTGCATTTCATGTTGAAGAAATAGCTACACTCATTGGAGTCAGCACAGCATTTATCCTTTCCTGGAAATTAAGCAGGGCCAAGTTGAATCTAAAAGAAATTTCTAAAAAAATGAAACCATGGAATTTCAGTTTGATTATTTTAGGTATGTTCATATTTTTACATATCTTTCAATCATCTAATGTTGCAAATCTGATTGCTTCCATTCCCCTTCCGCCTGCAACACTTTGTGTTGTTGCCGGCTTCATACTGGGATTTGCTACAGGAAGGGTTTTATTACCTGCCTCGATTATCTTACCTGTATACTTAGCTACCAGTACTATTTCACCATTTGTATTTGCGATTATTTATACAAGTATATTCTTTGCTTATATTATTTCGCCAGTTCATCCTTGTGTTTGTGTTACTATTGAGTACTTTAATGTTCCGCTGAAAAATTTCTTCAAGTTATTGGCGGCACCAACATTTATTATCTTTGTAATTATAATATTAATTTCCATATTTGTTATGACATAAAATAAAGGAGATAATGATGATAACATTAATCATTCTTTTATTATCCCTGAGCCAGCAAGAACCGATAGGCATTATAAGTGCCCTGGATGAAGAGTTGGCATTTATTAAAGAAGATATGGTAATAGAAACAGTAGATACTGTTTCTAATAGGATATTTACAATTGGTAAGATTTATGACATGCCGTGTGTTTGTGTGAAGGCAGGAATTGGTAAAGTAAATGCTGCAATGACTGCAGAAATTTTGATTTTGAAATATAGTGTGGATTGTGTTATTTATAATGGTGTTGCGGGGGGTATTGATCCTGATCTGGATATTGGAGATATTATCATTTCAAAAACAATAATTCATCATGATTTTGGTCAGTTAATGCCCGATACATTTATTCCATTTGATACAATAGGTTTTATTGCCGACAAATACTTAATTGAAATTGCAGTAAAGGCAGCAGATAATGTAAAATTTGATCCGGTTCCACAAAAAATCTGTAAAGAGACAGGTCACTTTCCTGAAGTTATAGTTGGTAGGATTGTAACTGGAGATCAGTTTATCAGCAGTGAGGAAAAACGCAAGTGGATTGAACAAACATTTCATGCCGATTGTGTAGAAATGGAAGGTGCAGCTGTAGCCCAGGTGTGTGTAATCAACCAGGTACCTTTTGTGATCATCCGCTGCTTGAGTGATATTGCCAATGAAACGGCAGATATTGATTTTGAAGAATTTGTTGTTTATGCTGCAAAAAATTCGAGTTTGATCGTAAACGAAATGATTAAATTACTTAGGAAATAAAAAATTGTTGACTTTACAGAAAAGATAGTTATAATAAAATATTAGGGGTCGTAGTTCAGATTGGTTAGAACGCCTGCCTGTCACGCAGGAGGTCGCGAGTTCAACTCTCGTCGGCCCCGTTTTTTACATTCATGAGATTTCTGAAAAAGCCAGAAATCTTACTGTAATCTTTTTCGCATCTTTGTAATCAGGAGAGCGATGAATACTTTTTCAGAGCTCTCTTCATAAGTTATTGACAGTTTTTGATTTTAAGTTATACTTAAGCCTATGTTTTTTTTGATTCCCATTGGCAGTGAAGAAGGTGTAAGGAGACTGCCCTACCTCACAATAGGATTGATCGTTCTTAATTCGATTATCTGGTTCATAACGAGTATGGTTCTTGGTGGTCAGATAAACGAATTAGAGAAAATTAACGAGGAGCTGTTTGATATTGAATCCAAGTATATGTACAGGATAATCGAAACAGATCCTACTTTATTAACAAAATGTAATATTGATGAGATACGTGAACGGTTCATAGCCGATGAGATTATACCCCGTGATAGTGAGGATTACGAGGAATGGATGAATTTATATAAAGAGTTTACAACAAAGCGGAGTAATATGGTTTTTGAACGGTGGGGATTTACACCAAAGAAATTTGAATTTCTTAAGATTTTCTCGTCAATGTTTATCCACGCAAATTTCTTACATTTACTTTTTAATATGCTCTTTTTATGGCTGGTTGGCTGTAATATTGAAGATGACTGGTCCTGGAAGGTGTTTCTCGGATTGTATCTTATCTCGGGAGTTATTGCCTGTTTATTGCATACTGCATTTTTTCCAAAAAGTACTGTACCTCTTATTGGTGCGTCCGGTGCAATTGCTGGTATAATGGGTGCTTTTATGATAAGACATTATAAAACCAAGATCAGATTTGCTTACTTTTTATGGTTTATTTTAATAAGGCCCTATTACGGCACATTCGCTATTTATGCCGGTATTGCACTTCCTTTCTGGTTTTTACAACAAATTATTTTTGCTAGCGGTGGTGCTGAATCAGGGACTGCACATTGGGCGCATGTTGGTGGTTTTGTTTTTGGCGCGGTGGTTGGTATTTCTATGAAGATTTTTGGTATTGAAAAGAAATACGTTGCACCAATGGTTGAGGACAGTTTTGAAAAGCTTAAAATGTCGCCAAAGATGAAAGAGGTGAACAAAAAATTGGATACGGGCGATACTACTGGTGCAATACCATTATTGCTTATGGTTATAAATGAAGAACCACAAAATTTTGATGCATTACTAATGCTTGCAAGAATCTATTTTGAAAAAGGCCTTCGTGACGATGCGATTGTAATGTATAAAAAAGCTTTTGACCTGATATTACGAATTGAGGATTCAAATCTAATTTTATCAACTTACGAGGAGATTAGGGAGAAAGAAATATTGAATAACATGCCAGAGAAAAATATCTATAATCTTGCGTCCTTTTTAGAAAAGGCCGCGAAATATGAAGAAGCTGCAAGATTGTTTGGTTTATACATACAACTTTATCCTCTTGGAAAAGTAAGGCCCAAAGCCATTTATCGAGCCCACTTGCTTTTTAAGGATAAATTAAATAATAAAACAATGGCACAACATGCCCTTGCATTTTTGAAAAAAGAATACCC
>JAGMEL010000094.1 GCA_023128195.1 Caldifarciminota bacterium
TGATTATCCAAACCAAGACGAGCGTAAATGCTTTTGGAATGCCCGGTTTGATAACGGCTCATATTATGGTGACTTCCCAGCATCTTATTCATGGAGTGGTTATGTGCAGCTTGATATAATGAGCGATGGAAGGACGGTTATTGCCTACCATTATAATGCTGGTGCTGGTTATTATTCCTGGATTGATATTGACGCTGGGAATCTATCGGGTGCCTTTGGTGACCCCAAGAGTCCTGAAGTTGCCGACCATATCTGGCCCTATATCGCTGTTGCTGGTGATAATATCATTATGGTGACTGGTGATTATAGTGGTGATTATGCTGATATGCATCATCTTTATATAACGACTGATGAAGGTGTAACCTGGACATATATAGCAGATTATGATTCCTGCACAACACTTTCGCAATTTATTCGTGCTTCGCCCTTTTCTGACAAGGTTGTCCATGTCTGGACCCAATCCATGGATTTGGAAGATGTGTCTCAGTGGTGTAATGATGTCTATTATGAGCTTTCTACTGATAATGGTATAACATGGAGTGCGCCTATCAATATTACGAATTATACACCTCCTGACAGTATGAGTGCTGGCGATTCAGTGATTTGGGCATTTAATAACGTGAATGCACTGTTTGACGCAAATGATAATCTCCATATTGCCTGGGGAGGTCATTTAGCATGGGTAAGCGCAGGTGATACACTGTATGGAGGCGACCGAGCAAAGATCTTCCATTGGGATGAGGTGTCAGGTATAATAAGTACGGTAAGCAGCCCAAGCATTTATTACAATGAGCCCGGTGGATGGTGGCTTGAGCCCTGGGTAAATGGTGCTCCCTATGGGCATGGCGGTGCGGCTGGTACCTGGAGAACGGTGTGTGACCAGCCACAGCTTGTTGTTGATCCCGTAGACAATGACCTCTATTGTCTGTGGTCTGGTAATGATGACTCTACTGATGTTGCCCTGAATACCTATATTAATGGTGAGATTTATGGTGCAAAGTCTTGGAACAATGGTGCAACCTGGACAAATTATGTAAACCTGACCAATACTCCTTCACATGGTGCTGCTGCTGGTGATTGTTTTGACGAAGACTATTTTACAGTCAATCCGCTTATTGTTAATGATTCAATGTTTGTTACGTTCATAGAGGATAAAGATGCTGGTGCATATGTTCATGGTGGTGCAATGACTGATAATCCTGTTCACTGTTGGGTTTTTTGGGTACCTAATGGTATTGAAGAGGAGCAATCACTGAAACCTACATCTACTAAGCCAATACTTAAAATATCTCCGAATCCCTTTGCAAAGCTGACGCACATCAGCTTTGGCATAGGGCATCCCGATAGGATAACACATTCATCCTACGGGACAGGTAGGGCAGAGCGCAAAGCGTTGAAGATATATGATGCAAGTGGTAGACTAATTAAGGATTTTTCACTGCCTACTGCGTACTGCTTAGTGCCTACTACGATCAAGTGGTCTGGTACAGACCAACTTGATCGCCCAGTTCCTCCTGGTGTTTATTTTGTGCAATTGCAAGCAGGTGATTTTACTACAACAAAAAAGATTATAAAAATCGAATGACATAAATTGTAATAACGCAACAAAGTATTCATTGTCAATTATAAAATTTCGAGTATAATTAAACATGAAAGTGAGTATTAGAAAAAAGATATCTACCGAAGTGCAAAATACAATCGAAGAACATAATATGCTTAAGCAAGTAAAGAAACTGGTTATTGCTTTTTCTTCTGGACCTGATTCGGTCTGTCTTCTGAATGTATTACACACACTTTATGGCGATAAGATAGATTTTCACCTCGCTTATATAAATCATGGGCTCAGGCCACATAAGTATTTGAAAATTGAGGAAGATTTAGCGAGAAAATATGCGTTAAAATATAATATTAAACATAGGATTATTAATATTAAAGTTAAAAAGAAAAAAATTGGGTTGGAAGCTGCGGCACGGAAAATGCGCTATAGTGCTTTGTTAAAATATATGAATAAAGTTGGTGCACAGGGAATTGCGCTTGGCCATAATCTTGATGATATGCTGGAGACATTCTTCATGAATCTATTAAGGGGGAGCGGTGCAAGAGGGTTGAGGTCAATACCTGCGGTGCGTCTGCCCTATATCAGACCGTTGATTAATATTAAAAAGGTAGAAATTTTAAGATATTTAAAGGCGAAAAAATTATCATATTCAATAGATGAGACAAATAAAGTTACGGGGTATCGCCGTAATCTCCTGCGATACAGAATCATTCCTGAATTTGTTAAAATCAATCCACAGATTCATGAAACTATAAAGAGAGAAATTGATCTTTTAAAACAGGATGATGAATATTTCGAGAAACAGGCAGAAAGGGTGTATAAAAACGTTGCCGCAAGGGAATTGAACTGTATTTCCCTTGACATTAAAAAGATTCTGCGGTATAATATAGTTATTATAAATAGAATAGTAATGAAAGTAATAAAAGAATTACGCGGTAAGCTGGATGGATTTGAAAGTAAACATTTTGAGGCGATTATTGGTCTAAAGAACAAAACGAGCGGTAAAAAGATCGATTTGCCAAAAGGTCTTTATGCTCAAAGGGAATATGATAATATTACCATTGGAATCGCAGAACCCGCAAAGTCAATGGAAATACGTATTGATTCTGATGCAAAACTCTTAATTTCGGGTGATATCAGAGTCAGAATGCAGACCGTCTCAAAATTTGATTTAAAAAGTCGGAAGTCTAATTGTGAGATCTTTGATTTAGATGGGATTGAACTGCCGCTGTTAATTAGAAATAAAAGAAAAGGAGATTATATTGAAACAAAGATTGGCAAAAAAAGGATTAAAAATATCTATCATGAATATAGAATTCCATTACATAAGCGGAAAGGGATTATGATGCTGTGCGATCAGAAAGGTATATTATGGATTTTTGGCGCTGTTCGGGCATTTAGAGGATTTATTAATAAAAAAACAAAGAAAATTTTGGTGGTGAAATTTGAACGTACTCATTAAAAAAGAGGCTCTATCACAAAAGGTGAGCGAGATTGGGAAGCAGATAAATGATGACTATAAAAATAAAAATCCCATACTTGTTGGAGTCTTAAAAGGTGCATTTGTTTTTTTAGCTGATCTGTTAAGGGAAATTGAAGTACCTATTGAAATAGATTTTCTTTCAATCTCAAGCTATAATGGAAAAAAATCGAGTGGTGTGGTAAGACTCACTAATGATTTATCATTGAATATTGAAAATCGTGATGTGATTTTGATCGAGGACATCGTTGATACGGGCCGCACTATTAGCTACATTATTAATAATTTAAAGACCCGTAAGCCACGTAGTCTGGTGGTTTGTACTTTACTTAATAAAAAAGATGATAGGATTGTTGAGGTACCTCTAACCTATATTGGTTTTGATGTTCCCAGCGTTTTTGTTGTGGGCTATGGCCTCGATTATTTAAACAAGTATCGTAACTTAAAATACATTGGAGTAATAAATGGTAAGTAAACAACCTCCCAAAAAACGTGCGTTGCAGACCGTTATAATCTGGACTATACTTTTTATAGCTGTCTATGTAGTGGTGCTACAGGTAATTAACAGGGGAGGAAAAGCAGTTGATGTTCCTTATTCAATGTTTCTGCGCGAGTTAAGGCAGAAAAATGTAGATGAGGTGATCATTACCGAGAAGTCTGTAAAAGGAAAATTTAAAACTCCTGTAGCATTTGAGGATAAAGAAAATTTTAATGAATTTACTACACTCATTCCTTTTGAAGATCCTAAGCTCGCCGACGAACTTGTTAAATACAACGTTAAAGTCGTTGCGAAACAGAAATCAGGATGGGGAAATATAGTTATAAATATTGTTCCGTGGCTTTTGTTGATTGGTATCTGGATTTTTTTCATTAGACAGATGCAATCCGGTCAGAATAAGGCACTGGGATTTGGCAGAAGTCGGGCAAAGGTTGTGCTTGAGAATAAATCACCGGTTACTTTTGACGACGTTGCAGGGGTTGAAGAGGCAAAACAAGAATTAGAAGAGGTTATCGAATTTCTGAAAGAACCAAGAAAATTTACGCGACTTGGTGGAAGAATTCCTAAAGGTGTATTACTACTTGGTCCACCAGGTACTGGTAAGACTTTGATGGCAAGAGCAGTTGCTGGTGAAGCGAGAGTTCCGTTCATCTCCATAAGCGGTTCTAATTTTGTCGAGATGTTTGTTGGAGTTGGTGCTTCTCGAGTAAGAGACCTTTTTAACCAGGCAAAACGTAATTCTCCTTGTATTATCTTTATTGATGAAATTGATGCTGTAGGTCGGTTGAGAGGAGCAGGTTTGGGTGGTGGACATGATGAAAGGGAGCAGACCCTGAATCAATTGTTAGTGGAAATGGATGGATTTGAAGTTAATGAAGGTGTTATATTGATGGCTGCCACTAATCGTCCTGACATACTTGACCCTGCTCTGTTAAGACCTGGAAGATTCGATCGGGTAGTAGTGCTTGATAGACCGGACGTACGCGGAAGATTAGGTATACTCAAGGTTCACACGCGTAAAAAACCACTTGCTGATGACATTAAGCTTGAAATTCTGGCACGCGGCACCCCGGGATTTTCCGGAGCTGATCTGTCAAATATGGTGAACGAAGCAGCACTGCTTGCCGCACGAAGAAATAAGCAAAAAATTACAATGAATGAATGTGAAGATGCCAAGGATAAAATCATGATGGGTGTGGAAAGAAAAAGTCTGCTTATATCGGATGATGAGAAGAAATTGACTGCCTGTCATGAAGCGGGTCATGTTCTTGTTGCGAAGTCGCTCCCTGGTATGGATCCAATTCATAAAGTAACAATTATCCCAAGGGGAATGGCACTTGGTCTAACACAGGCACTACCCATTGATGAACGTAGGACATATTCAAAAACATATTGTCAAAACCAGTTGGCATTTATGCTTGGTGGCAGAGCTGCGGAGAAAATTATGCTTGGTGATTTATCTACTGGTGCAGGTAATGATATTGAGAAGGTAACAAAGCTCGCAAGGAAGATGGTTTGTGAGTGGGGCATGAGTGGAAGATTGGGTCCTTTGACGTATGGTGAAAAGCAGGAAGAAATCTTTTTGGGTCGTGAAATAGGAATGCATCGTGATTTTTCAGAAGCAACTGCCCGAGAGATAGATGAGGAAGTTAAGAAAATTGTTGAAAAAGCTGAGGCTTGCGCCGAAAACATTGTAAAAAAGAATATGAAAAAACTTAAGAACATAGCACAAGCTTTATTGGAAAAAGAGATTTTGACAGGTGGGGAGATTGATAAAATATTAAAGATAAAAAATGGGAAGAATAAGCGGAAAAATAGACAAAAAAGAAATTGAGAGTGCAGTAAAAATTATCCTCAAGGCAATCGGTGAAGATCTGAATCGAGATGGGCTTAAGGATACACCCAAGCGCATTGCCCGTATGTACGAAGAGATATTTTCAGGGATCAATAAAGATCCAAAAAAGGAACTCAAAACCTATACGGCGAAGAATGAAGATGAGATGATTATTATAAAAGACATTCCATTCTATTCGGTATGTGAACATCATCTCTTGCCGTTTTTTGGTAAAGCCCACATTGTTTATATCCCCAAGAAAAATAGAATTACTGGATTTTCCAACCTGGTAAGGGTTCTCGATGTTATGGCAAAAAGACCCATTGTGCAGGAAAGATTAACTCATGAAGTGGCTGATTTTTTAATGATAAATCTCAGACCCATGGGTGTGATGGTAGTAATTGAAGCAGAACATCTCTGTCTTTCGATGATCGGAGTTAAGAAACCAGGTACCCTTACTGTTACCTCAGCAATCAGGGGGGTAATGAAATCAGCCGCAACCCGTGCCGAGGCATTTTCATTAATTAAAAGTAAATAAAGATCGTAATTTATTTGAGATAAACACTAACTAGTGAATGCGTCGCCACTTCTGAACTGTTCCGACAATTTCTTGTTCTTTGGCAAATTTGCGAACTTCCAATGTCCCGTCCGGCAGCAGGGTGAAATATACATCTTTGTATTCGACTGAAGCAATCTTGCCAGAAGCATCGACAATCTTAATTAGGTCCTTTCCCTTCCACTTATTTGGTCTCACGGGCTCAATATCACGCCATTTAATATCCCTCTCAGCAAAGCCGAGCTCTTTAAGAATTCCCGAGACCTTGAGCAATTTACTATGGTGTGTTTTACCTACCTTTTCTACCTGGACAATTGTTCCTTCTGCATCGTCACCAAATCTTTCCCAGTTACCTATTAAAGGTTCTTCACCACATCCAATCACGAGCAACAATATTGGAATTATTAACCATATTTTCCTCATAATTTCCTCCTCTTATTCGGTTCGCTATAAGACTCGCTTTCAATTTTATAATTATATCCGTAATACAAAATTCGTCAAGCCTAGATATTACCTGAATTGAATATGAATTTATTCTCCTGATGCAAAAGAAATAATAAAGTTATTGACATTTTCTTTTCTATAAATATACTCTTTGCATGTTATCAAAAGTTATTTCTTGTGCTACATTTGGTATAGAGGGGTATTTAGTAGATGTTGAAGTAGACTTATCCACTGGTTTGCCCGGTTTTACTACAGTAGGTTTACCTGATAATGCTGTAAAGGAATCCAAGGACAGGGTCTTTGCAGCAATAAAAAATGCGGGATTTAGATTTCCATCAAAAAAGATTACTGTAAACCTTGCTCCAGCAGATATTAAAAAAGAAGGTTCGAGTTTTGATCTTCCGATTGCTGTTGGAATTTTAACTGCATCCCAGTCTATACGAAGTGCACAACTAAACCGTTATGCAATTCTTGGTGAATTATCTCTAGATGGTTCATTGCGTCCCATTAAAGGAGCAATTTCGGTTTCCCTTGCAGCAAAGGATAATAAGCTTGATGGTCTGATTGTGCCCAGATCAAATGCCCGTGAGGCAGCCATTGTGGAGGGAGTTGATGTTTACGGTTTTGATAACTTAATAGAGGTTGTAGCTTTTTTGAATGGAGAGATTGATATAAATCCTACGAAAGTAAATCGTGAAGAGATCTTTGACGCAGCTTCCCAGTATACAGTCGATTTTGCTGAGGTCAAAGGTCAGCATTATGCAAAGCGCGCATTAGAGATTGCTGCAGCCGGAGGCCATAACATCCTTATGATAGGTCCGCCCGGGACTGGTAAAACAATGCTGGCAAGGCGCTTGGTAACTATCCTGCCCAGGATGACTCTGGAAGAGGCATTGGAAACGACCAAGATTCATTCAGTGGCGGGAATTCTGTCTGCTGGTGATTCAGTGCTTGGCACAAGACCATTTCGCTCACCGCACCATACGATCTCAGACGCAGGTATTATTGGTGGGGGACATGTTCCCAGACCAGGGGAGGTATCTCTGGCGCACAATGGTGTTTTGTTTTTGGATGAGTTGCCTGAATTTCATAGGAATGTCTTAGAGGTTTTACGACAGCCTCTTGAAGACGGTTCTGTAACGATCGGCAGGGCAAAAGTCACGTTGACATATCCTGCGCGCTTCATGCTTGCAGCGGCAATGAATCCATGTCCTTGCGGATATTTTACAGACCCTTATCATGAGTGCCGGTGCACACCTACTGCAATACAGCGCTATCACACAAAGATTTCAGGACCACTTCTTGATAGGATTGATCTTCACATTGAAGTACCATCGCTCAAATATGATGAATTGAAATCGACCCAGCCTGGTGAATCTTCTGAAGAAATTCGAGCGAGGATAAATAATGCGCGCAAGCTTCAGCTTGAGCGTTTTGAAAGTAAAAGGAAAATTTATTGTAATGCACACCTGGGATCAAAGCATATAAGAAAATATTGTTCGATTGATGATCAATCACAGTCCTTACTTAAGACCGCAATTGAGAGATTTGGACTTTCTGCGCGCGCCTATGATAAGGTGTTAAAAGTAGCGCGGACAATTGCGGATTTAGAAAATTCAGAAAATATCAAGGTGCAGCACATTGCCGAGGCAATCCAGTACCGCAGTTTAGATAAAAACGTCTGGCAGCGATTATAAATCGCTTCGATTTCAGCGATGAACAGATAGATTACAGTGATATGCTACGGGAAAATATGTTTTCCGCAACCGTAAAAAATTAACATTTCCGCTTAGTAATATCAAGGGGTATTCACCTCTTGACATCTCGCTATATTATCTTATAATATTTATAGAAGTATAGGCTTACGATTTTAGGCGTAACCCGCCTGCCCAGTCGGATTGAATAGAATGGCGGGAAGGAGGATGGAATGAAAAAAAATGTGGTATTAATAGGTGTAATAATATCTCTGCTATGCTTGTTTAATAGAGCATTTGCAGAACGGACTATCTGGTATGTACATCCGGATTCTGCGCTCGATTCGATTCAGGCAGGATTGGATTCATGTGCGACAAATGATATTGTGCTTGTAGCGCCAGGTATTTATTATGAGAATATCATCTGGCCCAGCACCCAGGGTATACACCTTTTGAGTGAACTTGGACCTGATACAACGATAATAGACGGAGACAGCATTGGAAGCGTGATAGTGTGCGCTACGGGTATAGATACTACAACTATAATTCATGGATTTACTATCCAAAATGGGTGTTCTACTGAAGGTGGCGGTATTCTATGCTCGTACCATTCTTCGCCGTGTATCATTGGCAATATTATTATGAATAATATTACTCACTCAAGTTACTTTGGTGGTGCTGGAATTGCATGTATTGATAGCTCTTCGCCAATTATCGTTTGTAATGTCATAAAATACAACACAGCTAGTTTTAGCGGTGGAGGCATTGTATGTGCGAATTACTCTCAGGCAATTATTGATGATAATACTATCAGCAATAATATAGCTTGGTGCGGTGGTGGTATTTTCTCCTCTTCTTATTCTTCGTCAGTTATTACCAACAATATTATCTGCTACAACGGTTACGACCGTGAAAAGACTATGGACAGCTACTTATATCCTCTACCTAAAACAATCAATGGCATTTATATTAAAAGGGGTAGCTCATATGGTGGTGGCATCTGGTGCTACTACGATTCTTCGTCGCTTATTAGGGGGAATAACATTTTTGGCAACTCAGCTGGGAGTGGCGGTGGTGTTTCTTTTATGTTTTGTTCACCAATCATAACCGGCAATACCATATCTGATAACACAGCGAATGACTACGGGGGCGGCATCTTCTGTATGGATGAATCGTCAGCAACTATCTTCGGCAATACAATTACTAACAATACAGCTGCATTGGGGAGCGGTATCTTCTGCTGGTTCGGCACCTCACCAATTATTGACAGCTGTACTATATCGGGCAATAATGGCGATGGTGTATACTGTGAATTTGAATCCAGCCCGGTAATTCATTACTGTAATATAACTGATAACACTGGTTATGGAATTAAAAATGTAGATTCAACTGTCGTCGTCGATGCCGAAAACAATTGGTGGGGAGATTCTACTGGCCCTGGTGGTGCAGGTCCGGGAACTGGCGATGAGGTGAGTGATTATGTTGATTACGAACCCTGGCTTTTTGCGCCAGTAGGAATTGAGGAAGAAGCAAGAAGCCAGAAACCAGAAGAAAGATTAATGATTTATCCGAATCCGTTTTCAAAGCTGACAAAAATCAGCTTTGGCAAAGGGCCTCCCGATAGGATAACACATTTATCCTACGGGACAGGTAGTGCAGAGTGCATAGAGTTAAAAATCTACGATGCGAGTGGAAGATTGGTCAAGAATTTCAATCTGAAATCTGAAATCTCCAATTTGCAATCGAAAGTTTCTTGGAACGGCGTTGATAACGCCGGACAGATGCTTCCAAGTGGTGTTTATTTCTTAGAATTCCAGGCGGGTGATTATAAAGAAACAAAGAAATTGCTTTTGGTAAGATAGGATACATCTGTATTGTCTTTGGTTAAATATATTTTGGTAGCCCAAATTGTATTCCCAATAAATTTTGTTTCAATTTTAAAAATAGTATTATACCCGATGTACCCAGCCCATCGCAGATGGGCTGGGTGAACCCCGCTCAACTACAGATATTTCTTTCGGGCAAGTTGCAGGTTACACGAGATTGCTTCGTCGCTCTCTCGACGTTGCTCGAGACAAATTAGCTCCTCTCAACAACAAAGGAGAAATCGTTGTAATCTGTGTTTTTTCGCTGTAATCACGCTATAGACTGTTGACTTATTTTAAAAATAGGGTAGAATATCTGATGGCAATGTTGATTAAGAATGCTTGTGAGATCCTTACGATGAAAGACGGTATCGGTGTAGTAAAGGATGCCTCAATACTCATTGAAAACGGTAGAATAAAAGCTGTTGGCAAGATAAAAACCGATAAAAAGAAATTAGAAACGATTAATGCAAAAGGTTGTGTGGTATGTCCTGGTTTTGTTGATTCACATACACATCTGGTATATGGTGGTTCAAGAGAAGATGAGTTTGCAATGAGGGTTAGTGGTGTTGATTATGAAAAGATTGCGAAGGCAGGAGGCGGCATTGCAAGTACTGTGAAGATGACACGTAAAGCAACTAAACAGGAGTTATATAATCAGGGAAAACAGAGGATAAA
>JAGMEL010000095.1 GCA_023128195.1 Caldifarciminota bacterium
GTGTCCTGTAGCAATTGCTTCTGATTTTAATCCTGGTTCATGTATGATCTATTCAATGCCAAAGATTATATCACTTGCATGTATTATATATGGAATGTGTGTTGAGGATGCGATTATAGGTGCAACAAAATATGGTGCAAAGGCACTTGATTTATTCGATAAAATCGGCAGCATTGAGAAAGGTAAGCAGGCAGATCTGGTAATATTATGTGTAGATAATTATAAAAAGATTCCATATTATTTTGGCGAAGATATTGTGAAGTATACAATTAAAAAAGGAAGGATAATCTATGGAAAAAATCGTTGAGTGTATTCCCAATTTTAGTGAGGGAAGAGATCAGGCAAAGATTGATAAAATTTTAGCCGAAATTAAGAGTGCTGGTGTAGAATTGCTTGATCAAGAAATGGATGCTGATCATAATCGTGCTGTTGTTACTTTTGTTGGTGAACCTGACGCAGTGCTTGAGGCGGCTTTCAGGGCTGTAAAAGCGGCATCAGAATTGATTGATCTGACTAAGCATAAGGGTGAACATCCACGAATGGGAGCAACTGATGTTGTACCTTTTGTTCCGATAAGCAATGTTACTACCCGGGAATGTGTTGAAATGGCTAAGAGATTAGGAAAACGCATTGCTGATGAGTTGAAGATTCCGATTTACCTCTATGAGGCAGCAGCAACAAGACCGGATAGAGAAAATCTTGCTAATATAAGAAAAGGTGAGTTTGAGGGTATTAGAGATGAGATTGAAACGAATCCGGATCGTCGTCCAGATTTTGGCGAGCCTGAGATTCACCCAACTGCAGGTGCAACTGTAGTTGGCGCACGATTTCCCCTCATCGCCTTTAATATTAATCTCAATACATCTGATGTTTCTATTGCTCAGAAAATTGCAAAGGCAATAAGATTCGGTGGTGGTGGCTACAGATATGTCAAGTCACTTGGTTTTGAATTAAAGGGAGAGAATATTGCTCAGATCTCCATTAATATGACAGATTACACTAAAAGCCCTTTATATAGAATATTCGAGACAGTCCGACGCGAGGCGCAGAGATACGGCGTTAATATAAAAGAATCTGAGATTGTGGGACTTGTTCCTGAAAAAGCATTGATTGATACAGCGATATACTTTTTACAGCTTGATCGTTTTAATGAAGACCAGATTCTTGAATACAAACTTCACGGTAAGGGTGGAAAACAGTCAATATTAGATTTCCTCCATGTTTTGGCGTTGGCAAGACCAACACCAGGGGGAGGAAGCGTTGCTGCACTGCAAGCTGCATTGGGAACCTCGCTTTTATCTATGGTTACTGGAATAACAGTTAGAAAAACAAAAGATAAGGAATTAAAGGACTTTCATGGATTTTTAAAATTGGAAGTGTATGAGTTCTACAAATTTATCGAAAAGGACAAAAATGCCTTTGATAAAGTTATAGATGCCTTCAAATTATCAGAAGAGACTGAAGAGGACAAAAAGGACAAAAGGATTGCAATCCAGAACGGCTTAAAAATTGCTGCCCAGGTACCTTTTGAAGTTTGCAAAAAGCTATTGTTTATATATCCTTATGCCAAGATATTGGCTCAAAAAGGGTTAAAAAATGCAGTATCTGATGTAGGCGTGGCTCTCTATTCCTTGCACAGTGGATTTATGGCTGCCCGTGTTAATGTGTTAATTAACCTCAATTCAATAACTGATACAGAGTTCAACGAATCTGTTAAAATAGAGCTTGATTCGCTCAAAAAACAGGAACAAACTTTTTATCAGGAGATTGAAAATATCTTCTTGACAAAGTTATGAAAACAGTTATAATTTTTAAGGTAAAGGTATAATGGAAGCAGCTTTGCTAAATAAAGGGAGAGAGTATATACAGGAAGGAAAATTTGAGAAGGCTCAGATTATTATTCGGCGCGCACTCAGAGAAAACCGTAATGAAGCGATGGCATTAGAACTTTCAGGAGATCTCATTTTAAAACAGGGAAAGCTTGAAGATGCAATCCTGCGGTACGAACAAGCCAGTGCGAGTTATACAAATAGTAATCAATATGCTGAGGCGATAATCTGTCTGGAAAAAATAGCAAAGGTTGATAAGACAAATAGCGAAATCTTTACCCATCTTGCTGATTTATATAGATTTTATGGTATGCAGAATAGAGCCGTCAATACGATGCTCAATCTTTGCTCATGGGCGATAGATAATAACAAGGATGCCATATTTATTTCTGGTTTACGTAAAATAATGGAATTACAATCCAAAAATATTGCCTTAGGAGTGTCTTTTGCTAAAACCTTACTTTCGCTTGGACGAACACAGGAAGCCGGCGATGAACTGAACAAGCTTAAATCACTTGCTGAAGAAGCTGAAGATGAATATATTCTTGACGAGATTAACAAATTGCTTCTGCAACCTGATGGCGGTGAAGAACTCGATCCAAAAAGTCGTGTAGAGCTTGGTAATCTACTTTATGAAATCGGTTCAAAGGATGAAGCAATTATTGAATTTGAGAAAGCTGTAAGTGATTTGATCGAAGGTGGCGACACTAATGATGCTATTAATGTATTGAACCGCATTGTTGAGATTGATTCTGATAATACATCAGCAATTGATAAAATTAAGGAATTAAAAGATGGTGGTGCGAAAGAAGAACCTAAAGAAGATGTTGACGAGGCTGAACCGACCGAGAAGGCTACAGATATTGAAAAAGAGGCAGAGGAGACCATTGGAGAGATACCGTTAGACGATGTGGAGCAGATTATTGGAGAGATTATTCCTGAGTTAAAGGATGATGAGGTTGTACCAGAGCCAGCTCCAACAGAAAAAAAAGAGGAAGAACCTGAAGCTGCAGAAACATCGTTAACAGAACCAGATAAAGGTTTGGCATTATTTCAGGATTTGAGCAAAGAAATCGAAGGATTTGTTGCTGCTACAGAAGAGGAGTCGCCAACTGCGAAGGAGAAGAAAGAACCGGATCAAAAACAGCTTGATGAAGTATCCCAATTAGAAGGACAGATTGCTGACATAGAATTTCTATTAAAGGAAGATGAGGTAGCATCTACAACGCCAAGTTTTGTAGTTGCCCATGAATTCGATGATTTTAGAAGTAAAATTATTTGGCAAGAAGAAGACACGAAGAAGAAATTAGACCTTGCAAAAATGGCTTTTGTTGCCGGAGCGTATGAAACAGCGTTTAGTTATATTGCAGATATTAGAGATGACAAAGGAACATGGCCCATTTCTTTAGAAATAGAGGGGGGATCACTTATTAAATTGGGGCGTTATAGCGAGGCAATGAGAACCCTTGCCACCTCATTGCTTCTTGAAGAGATCCAGGAGACACAAAAGATAGAATTGCGTTATCTTCTTGCTACTGCTTATGAAGGTTTGGGTGATTTTGATAACGCTTTGAGAGAGATAGAACATATAATACATTTAAACCCGAATTACAAAGATGTTAAAGAAATCTACTCATTAATGGGTGGTGAAGAATCAGTATATGAAGAGCCTCGACGGGTGGTTGAAGAGAGTTTTGTGATCAGTGAACAAGCGATTTCTACACCAGAGCCTGCGCCAAAACCTGTGGAACAAACACCTGTAGAAACTAAAGAGAAACCGACTGGAGAGGAACCGCATGAAGAAAAACTGCCTGAAGAAGAAATATTACCAGCTATTGCCAAGGAAATTCCCCGTACCGATAAAGAGAAAACTTCAGGAATATTGCCCGAAGAAACGTTTGATAATGAAAAAATAGAAGGTGAGAACATAACTTTTCTCTAAGATGGGAGGATAAGTGGGATATCAGGAATTTTACAGCCTCAAAGCAGAACCATTTGCTAATCATCCGGATCCAAAATTCTATTTTAATTCCCCTCAACATGCTCTGGCGCGAGAATATCTAATGCATGCAGCACGAGGAACAAGAGGTTTAGCAGTGCTTTTAGGTGATATTGGGACAGGTAAAACGACTCTGGCGCGCAAAATTTTAAGTGAATTATATTCATTAGGTAATTACCAGGTTGGCTTGATTGTTCTAACCCATTCTGATTTTGCTTCAGGTTGGCTCTTCATAAAAATTGCAAACTTGCTTGGTCTTAGGGATATTGGTTCTTCTACAACAGAGATAATAAATCGAATATCCAGGCGACTTAATGAGATATACCATCGAGGCGAAAAAACCGTTATTATTATTGATGAAGCAAATAAGATTAAAAGTCCTGAGATATTGGAGGAAATAAGGGGATTATTGAATCTCGAAATTGCTGACACCAGATTGATCTCATTTATTCTCAGTGGCTTGCCTGAACTGGAGCCGTATCTTGCATCAAATCGTGCCCTGCATCAACGTATTGCAGTGAAGGTGAAATTAAAATCTATGGGTAGTGAGACTGTAAAGGCTTATATCAATCATCGCCTCACTATTGCTGGCGCGAGCCGGGATATTTTTTCGCCCCGCGCAATCGATATCATCTGTCGCTACTCAGATGGAAGGCCCAGACTTGTAAATATCACTTGTGATAATGCTTTATTAGAAGGATATGTTCAAAGAAAACAAAATATTGATGAACCTGTAATAGAAAGGGTAGTTACTAATTTAGGATTGAGAATTGAGTAATGTCTGAACTGGGCGAGGTAAAAAGAAAGGTCGCTGAATTTGAGGCAAGTGGTGATGAGAAAAAAGCAGTAGCTGAATTAGAAAAGGCAATTCAAGATTTTCCTAAGGAGGGTTCATTATTCAATAAACTTGGTGATCTATATATAAAAATCGATCATCAAGCCGATGCCCTGAGAATATACGAAAGAGGTGCCAAGGTTTTCAAAGAAGAGACATATTACCCGAATGCTATTGCTTTATGCAAAAAAATTTTGAGGCTTAGTAAAAACCAGGTTGATGTTTATGGAATATTAGGTGAACTTCATAAAGAATTAGATCAACGCGGTGAGGCTGCCAATTATTTTTTAGAGTACGCTGATAGAAAGATGAAAGAGAATGATTTGGAATCTGCCCTTAATGCCTATAAGACGATTAGAGAATTAGTGCCAGGTAATCCCAAAATTCTTGAGACAATTTCTGCTATATATGAAAAGGTTGGTAAAAAAGAAGAAGGTGCGGAACTTCTAAAAGAAGCGCATGAAATAGAAGATAGACAGGAAAAATTGAGAGAGACGATTGGAGCGGAAGAAATTGTAGAGGTCAGGGAGAAAGCAATAAAGGATATTGTTGAAGAGAGCATAGAAGAAGAAAAAGAGGAATCTGAGACGGATGTCGATATAGACGAAATTGTTTCTCCTGAAATAGCCAAGTTATTAAAGGATGATGATAGAGCAGTAACTGACGAAGAGATTATTACGGAGGAATCACCAGAGGAGTTGTCGGAAATTGATAAGACGATTGAATTAGGAAAACTGTATCTAAATCTGGGTTCTGAAGAAGAGGCAATAGATTGTTTTCGAAGCGCTGCGGATGAGGTGTGGAAAATGAAGGACTATGATACAGCGCTGAGTTTAAACAAAAAAATCGCCGGGTTGAGGCCTTTCGATTTAAGATCGCGCCAGCATTTGGTTGAAATTGCCAAAATCAAAGATGACAAAGAGTTATTGATTGATTCAATGCTCGACTTAGCTGAATCGTTGAACCGCCGGGAGGCAAAAACTGAAGCCCGAGATTTATACAAGAAAATTTTGACGATCGATTCAGGAAATACTATTGCAAACGAAATGCTTGCAGCATTTGAACAGCCTAAAGATTTTGTTGATCTGGGTGAAGTTTTGAGAACCGAATTAGCCGGCGAGAAAAAAACCGATGGCTTCCAGAACATCGAAGACCTGGTATCACAATTTCGGCGAGAAGTTTTTGAATCGATTGGAGAAGGAGACTTTCACTCGCGCTATGATCTTGGTGTTGCCTATAAGGGAATGGGTCTTTATCAGGAAGCGATTGAGGAATTTGAGATTGCTGCCAAGGATGAAGAACTTAAGTTTAAGGCTCTTGAAATGATTGGTTCATGTTTTTTAGAACGTGGTAAGATTGAGGACGCAATTAAAGTTTTAAATGAGGGACTTAAAGTAACAAATCACCCACGACGAGAATATTTCGGTATTCATTTTCTCCTTGGCAACTGTTATGAAAAGAAAAACAAGTTGAAAGAAGCACTACAGTGTTATTATAACGCTTATAAGATTGATAAAACAATGCCCGAGCTTACAAAAAAAATAAATAAATTCACTGCTATCTTAAAGAAAAAAGTTAAAAGAACTACGATAGAAAGGTTACAGCAGAAAAAACCAGATTTAAAATCAGTGAGTACAACACGTAAAGTGAAAACTAAAAAATCAAAGATCACTTATTTATAATGGAATAGATATGGGTTACGAAACTTTTTATAAATTAAAAGAACATCCTTTCAGTTTTGCCACTGACGAAAAATTTTATTATGATTCACCACAACATTCAAAGGCATTGCTTAAAATATCTCATGCTGTTGAAACTGAAAAGGGATTAGCACTTCTTATTGGTGCTGTTGGCACTGGTAAAACTACCTTATCAAGACGCCTATTGGATCAGCTTATAGACAACGGAGTAGAAGCAACTTTATTAATAATTATACATTCAGAGATTACCTCTTTATGGTTCTTAAGGAAAATAGCCTTAATGTTAGAAACCCCTATTGAATCTGAAAATAAGATAGAAATAATTACTGCGGTTTACCATCGCCTCCTTGAAATCGCTGGCGAAAATAAGAAGATTGTAATTTTAATCGATGAAGCTAATATGCTACAGAGAAAAGAGATAATGGAGGAGATAAGAGGTTTGCTTAATCTTGAATCAGAGCGTGGTAAACTATTAAACTTTATTTTATTCGGTCTGCCAGAAATGGAAGATTATTTGCGGCTTGATCCGCCTTTGTATCAACGGATTGCTGTCCGTTGTGTCCTTGGTGCATTTGATGAGGAAGCAGCTACTAGCTATATTGTTCACCGTCTCCGTGTGGCTGGGCGTTCTATGCCTTTGTTTACTAAAGAGGCGATGAAAAATATATATACGTATTCAAAAGGCATTCCTCGTACAATAAATGCAATATGTGATAACGCTTTGTTGGAAGGTTTTCTTCTGAAGAGAAACATAATTGACGAAAAAATAGTTGACGACGTAAGTTATGATCTCGGGCTTACATAAAGACGAAGTTGACTAAAAGAAATTTGGGAGCAACTTCCTTTTTCACCCAAAATCAATGCTATGCTGATCTTCACATTCATTCAATATATTCTGATGGTTCGTTAGCCCCTTTTGAAATTATAAAAGCAAGTAAGGAATTACAGCTTAAAGTAATCTCCCTAACTGATCATGATACTGTGTCTGGTGTGGAGGAGATGATTGCACTAGCTAAAGGTGAAATAGAAGTTATTCCGGCAGTCGAGATGAGCTCAAATATTGGCGATTTAGATATCCATATCTTGGGTTATTATATTGATTACAAGGATGCTGATCTACTTGAATATTTAGAATCTTTTAAAAAATATCGTGTTAAAAGAGTAAAGAAAATTATAGAAAAATTATCTTGCGATAATATTAAGCTTGAGTTTGAACAGATAAAGGTGGTTGCTAAAAATTGTTCGTTAGGAAGGCCACATATTGCCGAAGTTCTATTGGAAAATGGGTATGTTAAATCAATAAGCGAAGCATTCGCAAGGTATCTTGGTTACCATTCGCCATATTATGAGCCTAAAAAAAATATCCATTCCAGGGAGGTGATACAAAAGATAAAAAATTGCAAAGGTATTCCTGTAATTGCACATCCTGGGATCATAAATAGTGAACAGATTCTGTATCAATTAATTATGGATGGTGCCTTAGGCATTGAGATCTGGCATCCAGAACACACATCGAGGTATCAGCAGAAATTCTGTGAAATTGCCTTGAAAAATGGTTTATTAATGACCGGTGGTTCTGACTATCATGGTAAAGGATGTGGTTCTGCTCGGATCGGCATAACCGGCTGCAGCCAGAAAGAAGTGGAGATGCTTAAAAAATATAGGGATAAGGTAATTAAAGGTAAAGGACAAGGCAATTGAAGACAGAGGAGATTTTATGAACATAGATGAAATAAAGGATATACTACCACATCGCCCGCCATTTTTATTTGTGGACGAGGTTTTAGAGATTGATGATAAAAGAATTGTGGCGAAAAGGAATATTCAGGCTGATGAATATTTTTTTGCTGGACATTTTCCAGAGGAGCCGATAATGCCTGGTGTATTGATAGTTGAAGCACTTGCTCAGACCGGTGGGGTGATGCTATTGCGTAAATATAAAGGAGCAACTCCACTTTTTATGGGGATTGATAGAGCAAGATTTAGGAAAATTGTTCGGCCCGGTGATACTCTCATAATGGAAGTGAAACTATTACAGGAACGAGGGGGTATTGTGAAGATCTCTGGTGTAGCAAAAGTAAACGATAAAATTGTCTGTGAAGCAACTATTATGGCAGGCATGAAAAGATAGGTGAATTAGCGAATTGGCTAATTAGTGAATTAACTAATCAATGAAAGAATATACTATTAGCCAAAAAGCAAGAATTGATAAATCGGTAATTATTGGTCCTTACTCCATTATCGAAGAAAATGTAGAAATCGGTGCTAATAATAAAATTGGCAGTTATGTTATTGTAAAAAAGGGAACAATTATTGGGAATAACAACAATATCCATGCAGGAGTACAAATTGGCATAGACCCACAGGATTACCATTTTGAGGGTGAACCCTCAAAATGTATTATCGGTGACAATAATATAATAAGGGAATATACAACGATCTCAAGGGCTACCGGCAAAAACGCGAAAACAATTATAGGCAGTAATAATTTTATTATGACTTATGTACATATTGCCCATAATAATAAAATAGGAAGTAATACAATTATATCAAGTGGCGCTCAGCTTGGTGGTTATGTTGAGGTCGATAATTTTGTTAACATTGGTGGTCTTGCCGGTATTCATCAATTCTGTCGAATCGGTAGATATGCAATGCTCGGTGCGAAGTCCTATCTTAATAAAGATATACTTCCTTATTTGTTAGCAAGGGGGAATCGAGCAAAAATCTATGGTGTGAATATAATGGGTTTGCAGCGCAATTCATTTTCCCATGAACAGATTGAAGATATTAAGAGTATATGTAGAATTATCTACAATTCATCTTACAATTTAACTGAATGTATCAAGATATTAAAGAAAAAAGAGGCTACAAACAAATATATTGGTGACATTATAAAATTTATTGAACTATCTAAACGCGGGATACTTTTAAAAACGTTATAAATAACGTTTTTAAGCTCCAAGCTCCAAATTCCAAATTCCAAATAAATTCAAATGTTCCAAACAACAAATTTTGAATCCCGCTTGTCTGTGACGGGCAAGGATGAACCCCGCTCCTCTTCGAGGGGCGTGGGTGAATTTAATTATTTATATTTTGAAAATATTTATAATTTCGAAATTAAGATTTATTCCGCCCTTTTTGAAAGGAGCGGGATTTAGCCGAGGAGTAGCGAGGCTTATCTTAATTTCTTCTTATGACGGTCTCTTTTACGTCTTTTTTTCAATTTATGTTTCTTAATCTTTTTTAATTTTCTTTTTCTGCCGCAAGGCATATAATAAACCTCCTTAAAAAAATAAAAACCTGAATGCCTAAATTCCTAAACCCCGTTAGATGTTTACTATCTAAACGGGGTAAATATCTAAGAAATAATAATATTGAAACAAATATTTCAATTTTTCTATTATTAGATTATACAAAAAATTGTTCGGAAGTCAAGCGCAATGATTGGTTAAATGGTTAAATAGTTAAATGATTAAACAAAATATTAATTACTTATTATCACTATCCAGTTTGCCAAAACCTATCATCCATTTTTTCCCGCATCTTAACCCCGAACCCAATAACCAATATGCCATTGACATCATCTCTGTTCAGAATATAATTGCCAATGTTATTGCTTTTTATCTTTGCTCAGGCTTTCTGTAATTTTGAAGAAGATATATATATAACAATCAGCGAAGATTGGCAGTCCAAACCAATAAATTGCTTTATGAAGGGTGTAAATATTGTATCATATCCACTACTCAATGTTGTACCACCAATAGCATTATATATAAATGAAAAGGAAGATGTTGCCAAACATGGTATTATCGGCTTTATTGGTAACTGTGTTACATTATTTCCATTGAAGTATACAATAAATCGGCAAAGACCCGAAGGGGAATATGAGAGATGGGATTCATCTTTTCCATCAGGCCATACAGCATTTACCTTTACCCAGGCTGTAGTTTATTCGCACCATTATCCAAAGATTAGAGTGCCTCTTTACCTGTATGCAACGGTTGTTGGTTTTTCAAGGATATATCTGGGCAAGCATTACCCAACAGATGTAATTGGCGGTGCAGCATTGGGTCTTTTAATAGGATACCTTACAGTTAAATTAGTAAAATAGACAATAAACAGTAGTCAGTAGATAGTAGTCAATAGTCAGTAGACAGTTTGAACAAAGGCATCAATATATATATATAATTACTGTCTACTAACTACTAGCTACTTATGTACTCTGTTTATGTTGTCTAAAAGCTCAAGTCCTTTCTTATGCCATTTACCGCTGGCATACCAAATTGCTATTATTATAGCCTCGATACCATAAGAAATAAACATCGCCCACCACACGCCGGTTATACCCATTCTCAACTTTTGTGAAAAAAGGATTGCAAGTATAATAAACAATGCAAGTTTAAATAATCCAGCAAACATGGGCGGTAATGTATCGCCTGCTCCTCTAAAGACTCCGGTTAAGCTCATAATTATGCCAACAAACACCAAATATAATGATACTATTTGGATAAATTGAATGCCGTAATTTATTACCTGGTAATTTTGAGTAAATATGCTGAACAATAATTTTGCATTTGCAATAAAAACAATACCGAAAAAAACCATAATTGCCGTGCTGAATAATATGGAAACATGACCAATCTGCATTGTCTTTTTTAGATTACGGGCACCAAGACTTTGCCCTATTAGCGTAGTAGTGGCAATACCAATACTTACAACCGGAAGGCTTGACAATTGCAGAATCCGAATACCAATGCCTAATGCAGCAAGGGCATATTCACTGAATGATGATACAATTCTAAATACTGCCATGCTGCTGAATGCCATTAAACTGTATGAGATTCCAGCAGGTATACCTACACTTAAAATAGTTTTTATAACCCTGGTTTCCAAATACCATTTTTTAAAGATTTTTACTTTTATTCCTGATTTTCCTTTCATTAAAATCATAAATCCGACTAAAAAACTTACGCATTTGGCAATCACCGTTGCAATTGCTGCACCCTGCACTTCAAGTCTTGGGAAAAAGCCTATGCCGAATATTAATAATGGATCAAGAACAAGATTGATAATTGTTGCAACCAACATAATCTTCATCGGGGTTTTCATATCGCCGGCGCCACGAAAGGCGTAGTTTATACTGAATGATATCAATTGAAAAAAGAATCCAATGAAGATAATTTTCAGATAACCTGTACTTATTATAAGTACATCAGCACGGCCGCCGAGTAATGACATGATCTGTTTTGCGAAGATAAAACCTGAAATACAGACTGGCAAGGCAATAATTGAGGCGAGAAGCAAAGATTGTTTTACAATGTTATTTGCATTATCTATCTGTTTTGCCCCATAGAATTGGGCTATTAGTGCTACTGAGCCTGATCCGATAATTTGTCCCACAGCCAGGATAATAAAAAAAACATTTCCGGCAAGCGATACAGCAGCAATTGCTGCCGTCCCTAATTTTCCAACCCAGAATATATCAATAATATTGTACCCTACTTGCATTGTAAATGCCAGAACAATGGGCCAGGCAAGTATGGTTAATTGTTTGAAAATATTAAAATAACTTTTCTGTATAGTGTTCTGCATAGATTAGATATTATATATATAATTTTGTATTAATAAAGGGTAAGATAAGATAATCCTCACTATCATTCGGCTAAATCCTAAATTCAATCCTGAATCAAGTTCAGGACTAAAAACTTTACCCTGTGAAATACAGCCTTCCTTGAAGGATTCTATCTTCACTAACTTTGATTGTTTTCCTTTTTCATTTTCCATTATTAGATTACTCCTGTTTCACGGGGTGAACAATATCAAAGTTCAAATATTTAAATTTAAAACTTTTAGTTTAGAACATTTAAATTTTATTTATTAGTATTTGCCTGCCCCGTTAGATAAAACCGATTATTGAAGATATATACACTGAAGTGTTTTTACAGTTCTATAAATGTTTTAAAAATAAATTAGACGTATATCTAACGGGGTGAAAATTTCGATATTAGGATTTAGTATTTGTTCAGCTTTGCAATAATTCTCGCACCCTTGGATGCGGAATATAGAGATAATTGTTCAATAGTGATAATTACAGATGTGAACGATAGCGGTCTTTAAGTTCTGCTTTCTTTCCTTTGTTCCAGCCAGAAACCTTGGTGAAATAACCTGTTACCCTTGTTATGTGATCGATATTTTCACTGTTGCAGTGGGGACACTTACTTCTCAGTCCTCTTGATGTTTTAAAACAGTCATTACAGGTTGTAAATTCTGGGGAGAAGGCAATCTGAGCATTACGAGAATTATTGAATGTTTTGACAACAAAATTGGCAATCGATTCTTTTGAAGGTTGTGATTCGCCAAGCCACACGTGGGTTAATGCACCTGCCTCAATCATATCATGAAACTTACCTTCTGTTTTTACCCTTTCAATTGGATCGATGGGCACACTAACATTCAAGTAGGTTGAATTGGTGTAGTAAACAGAATTATTTTCATTATTCCCCTTTACAACATTGATTGTTTCATTCGGAAAATGTTCGAGGTCTAATCGGGCAAGACGATGCGCAGCAGATTCAGCAGGAGTTTGTTCCATAACCAGTCGCAGACCGCTAGCTTTTGATAAAGATTTGATGCGTATGTGTAGATAAGCCAAGATTTTAAGTCCAAAACGTAAAGCTGTTTCATCTTCATGCATTTCTTTTCCTATATGGTGTTGTACGAGTTCGTTCAGTCCGAGTAGACCAATAAGATAGGTTGCACGATGGAGTCTCAGATATTGTTCGCCGTCTCTTTCCATGGTTAAGAGAGCCAGGGGACCTTCACCTTTCAATGAAATAATTCTTTCGATGAAATTCTTTTTCTGTATATGTGCTTGTACTGCGAGATCCAAAAACTCATCGAGCTTCTTTAATAGTATTTCATCGTCATGCTTGGCTAAATAGGCTGCTTTAGGTAGATTTAAGGTTACATTTTGCAAAGCAGTATAACGCATCTTCCACGGGGTACGGGCATCTTCCAGATCTGATTCTTCAAGTTTGAATGATAACCTGCAGCATTCAGATATTTTTGCAGTCTCTCCCCGGTCAAAGACATAATAAGTATTTCCACGCTTAGAAGAGACATCGCCAATATGATTGAGAAAATCTTTCCAGCCTGGCGTTTTGAAAAAGTCTTCAGTTATGTGAACCAAAGGCTTTGGGAAAAAGAAAGGTCTTCCTGTGCCATCACCATCCATGTATATATCGAATAGTGCCCAGGCAAATCTTTGTGCATCTTCAGCATATTCGCCATACTTTTTTCCTGTATATTTACCAGCCGGGCCGATTGCTTCAACGTCCTTAAAGTGTTTTGGTACTTCCCAGTAAAGGTTCAAATCTGAGAATATCGCCTGACCACCACGTGCCACAGATTGTTGTGAATATTCAAATATGAGCATCTGGGCAAGTTGATGAATTTCGCGATCTGTCATTTTAGTTAAAAAAGGAGCAAAAAAGATATTTACTGCATCCCAACCAATAGCCCCGGCAAAATGTCCTTGAAGCGCGGCAGAAAACTTAACCATATGAGCAAGTAATGTATCAGCATGTTTGGCTGGTTTAGCAATTGATAATGCATTGGGTAAATTTAAGCCAAATTTCTTAACATATTCTAAGGACTGGCCAGAACAATAGGGTCTGTCGCCGAAACCTAAGTCATGTAAATGGATGTCTCCCCTGATATGGGCATCTGAGACATCGCGACTGAATACTTCAGAAAGCATATACTGTTTCTTCACGGTCTCGGCAATTGTCATATTCGTTGCCTCTGGATTATGGGGAATATTGGCGTTCTCTCGATTTGCGTAAAGCATTATTTTTTCTACATCATAGATCGGTATTCCTAATCTTGTATGGCGCAACCTTGAATTTTCCAGACCATGTTCAATAAGTTTTACGTTAACTATCTCACGAATGAGCGAGGATGAGATAAGATGTACACTGGAGTCTAAAATTGTTTCTTCAGTTTCTTCAGCGATCTTTTTAGCAACATACGGTTCCAAGCCAGTTTCATTCTGTAATGCATTTATAATTCTATTACGGTCCCAGGAGACAAAATCGTCATCTGAAGTACGGACAAATAATGCATAGTCGGTTGCCTCACGCTCATCAGATTTTTTTTCCAATAATTTCTTTTTTCTCAGTATCTCACGTTGTCTCCGATATAGGATATAAGCCTTGGCAGTACGGGCATGACCACTCTCAATGAGGATTTTCTCAACTGTATCCTGAATCTCTTCGATTTCTGGTGTTTTATCACCCTTTAAAGTGTATAAGAATAGAGTTACTTCATCTGCTAATTTTTCGGCAAGGTTCTTATCTTCACCACCGACTGCCTTAGCAGCCAGGTAGATTGCATTAGATATTTTAGACTTGTCAAAAGGAACAATTTGTCCATTTCTTTTCTTAATATATTGAAATACTGTTCCCTTGGGAATCTCTTCAGAGATCCCAATTCTTAACGATGCTTTCTCTACTGTTTTTTCTTCCAATTTCGCTCCTTTTTTATTTTTGATAGTTCCCTTGCGAACTTATTTATATTTGTAAATTTACGATACACCGAGGCAAATCGTACATAACTGACTTCATCTAATTCCAATAATAAATCCAGAATCATTCGACCAATATCCGAAGATTTTATCTCAGTTTGATATTTATCAGATAGGCTGTCCTCAATATCATTAACAATAGCCTCAATCTTTTCTGCTGATATCGGACGTTTTCGACAGGCCGTTGCAATGCCATTTAAAAGTTTTGCTCGGTCATAGGGTTCTCTTGTTCTATCCCGCTTGATGACAACCAGAGGTATACGTTCAATTGTTTCATAGGTTGTGAATCGAAAATGGCAATCACCACACTCCCTTCGTCTCCTTATTACTGAACCAGCTTGGGAGGTTCTGGTTTCTAAAACCCTATCTCCGTCTTTCCCGCATCGTGGACACTTCATAGGACAAATACTAAATTCGAAACACTAAATCCTTTACCCCGTGGAATAAATAATGAGTATTCCACAGGGTGAACAAATACAAAATTCCAATAATATTCAAAAAATAATTTATTATGTAGAATTTCGAGCATATATACTAAGATTTTCTCAAAAGACACTATATATAGAGTCATTATTAAATTATAACCACAATTTGCAATTTGTCAAGGAAAAGTTAACACCTGGTTGAATGGTTAATTAGTTAATTGGTTAATTATTTTTTGTTTTATTTACTTTCTACTGACTACTATCTACTATCTACTTCTATTTGAGTTTTTTCCTTCTTGCATATACATAACTGAGTTCAGCACCGAAAAGGAATATATATGCAGAATAGTATATCCATATAAATAATATCATTATTGCCGATAGGGAACCGAATATCTTTGAATAGTCTACAATTCTTGTAATATAAAGTGAGAATAGATATTTTGCCGCTTCCCAGAATATACCGGTAAAGATTGCGCCAAAGTATGCCTCTCGGAATTTTACTTTACGGTTTGGGAAGTGCCAGTAAATCAGACCAAAGAGAAAGATACTGAAGATTATACTGAATTCGGGTAAGAATTTAGCGAGCCCTCCTGCACCAATTGCATCTACCCAAATTGTTAAACCTACAGACGTTATCAACAGTATTATTACCAAAAATGCTGAGCCTATGGTTAAGAGGCTTTTTTTGAAAAACGGCCGGTCCTTTTTTACCTTCCAAATAACATTAAGTGTAGATTCTAATGCGCGGAATATTCTTGCTGCACCCCATAAAAATCCTAACACACCGATTATTGCGATAATAACAGATGTCTGCTTTATCATTGAGATGTTCTTTAGTATTTCATTAATACCTACAGGGAATGCCTGCTTGAGTAGAGGTAATACTTTATCAATAATATTTTCAGATGACCCTAATATAAAAAGTGAAAAAGAAATTAATCCTAAAAGAAGAGGAAAAAGACTGAATGTTGTTGCATGAACCAATGCTGAAGCAAGGAGAGGACATCTGTCTGCATAGAACTTTTTATACGCCTTCAGGAACAACCAAGAAAAATTCTTCATTTTACCACGAATTGCACAAATTCCGCGAATGATAACGAATGCGGCGAATGATACATGACCAATTTTAAAAATTTCCTATTCGAGTCGTTTGCTTTCATTTATTAAATCTGCGTTTACTATATACGGGTTTACCAGCGATCAGAACCATTAATATTTTTATTTTATTCAGATTCTTTTCCTTTAGAGGATTCTTATCAAGGATAACCAGATCAGCCAATTTGCCTGTATCAATTATTCCTTTCTTATCCTCGTCGAACGTAGCATAGGCTCCATCTTTTGTGTACGCTCTAAATGCTGCATGGCGATTTAGCCTACCGTAAGAGAAAGGATGCTCCACTGCTCCTTGAATGCCGTATAATGGTCCAAGCGGCATACAATCTGAACCAAAAATAACCTTTATTCCTGAATTCAATAATTTCTTGAAACAGTTCATTTCCTTATATCTTTTGCCAAGATGCTGTTCATACATACCACCAGGGCTTTGCCATCTTCTTACGAAATTTGGTTGCATTGAGGCAATTAAATTCATCTTTGCAATTTTGCGGATAGAAGAGGTGCTCAGGATTTCGATGTGTTCGAGTCTATGCCGCAGCGGATTTTTTTTATCGGTATTTTTTTCAAATACTTCTAAAATGTTAGCAGTTGCCCTATCTCCGATTGAATGAACCATAAGCTGAATACCATTATTTTCTGCTTTTCTAACTATATTCCGCAATCTGTGCATTGTAATCAAAATTTTGCCTTTTGTTCTCGAATGATTATACGGTTTTGTCATTGCCGCTGTTCTGGCACCTATAGAGCCATCAATAAAGATTTTTATACCGCCAAATTTGAGAAAATCGTCATCTGGAGTACTCAACATCTTTGATGAGAGGACGTCAAGGAGATATTTTGAAGTAATATAAACGGCGCATCTGATTTTTAATCCTTTATTTTTTTTTAATTCCTGTAAAATTCTAAATCGGCGCGGGTAGGTGATTTCATGAACAGTTGTTATTCCTTTTTGCAGCGCTTCTGCAATACCTAATTTAACAGCTTTTTTCAGCATCATATTACTTGGTTTAAAGATTTTATCTAAATTGAGGGCAACCTCTGTGTAAAGATAACCATTTTCTCGATCTACGATCTTCCAGCTTTCTGGAATGAGATTTAATGCCTTTGTATTCACGACTGCAAAATGTCCGCAGATGCGCCGCATAATGACCGGTTTCTTCTTTGAAATTTTATCGAGCTGATATTTGGTCAGTTTATTCATCTTAAATGAATTCCAGTCAGTTTCGTCCCAGTTTGACCCGAATAATATTTTATTCTCTTCAGACAGCCCCGATCGTAGTTTTTCGAGACAATCATTTAATGACTTACATTTTTCTAAATCGATTCTTTGTAGGTCCAAGCCTCTTGCTATAAAATGCGTGTGGCAGTCAATAAAACCAGGTATTACATAATTGCCCTTTAGATCACATCGTTTTATATTTTGCGGTAGAGGTGATTTTTTAAAATATATTTTTTCAATTAATCCATGGTTCAATAAAATAGCTTGAATATCAGAAGGTTGTTTCTTAAATTCGATAAAATGTGCATTGTATAAAATTACAGGTTGCAATTTAGAACTATCCAACTACAATTGGATTTTCGGGATATTTATATTCAAGTGGGTGCGCTCGCAAAAGGGCGCTTCCAATAGTGATTGTACCAACCCTGCCGGTAATGACAACAATAATTATTACTAATTTACTTATTACTGACAGGTCGTATGAAAAACTGCAATATTGGTTTGCCGATGAGCCTAAAGATAGCCCGACAGTTCCGAGTGCCGAAACTACTTCAAACAGGGCTTTCAGTGGTTCTGGATTATCAAAGAGCATGATTAGAAAAAATGCGCCAAATACTACAGATATTGATAATGACGCAATCAGAAACGACCTGTACGCTTGCTCAATAGGGATGCTTTTTTTGAAAATTGATATGTCTTTACCATAACGTCCTAAAAGTAATTCCTTTATCCATTGGATTAATAACGCAAAAGTTGTTGTTTTCATGCCACCGCCAGTTCCCCCGGGTGATGCTCCAATGAACATAAACAACATAATCATCACAAGTGTGATTGGGGAAAACAGAGAAATAGTTAAGGTATTAAATCCAGCCGTTCTTGGAGCGACTGCCTGAAAGAATGAGAGAACTATTTTTTCAAAAAATGTATGTCCCGCCAGACTTCTATTGTTTTCATAAAGTAAAATAAAGAGCATCCCACCTAATATAAGAAGAGCGGTGGTTTTTAAAACTATAATTGTGTGCAGAGACAACCATTTTTTGGTTCTTTTAATGATGGTTGTATATAAATCTGAGATTACTATAAAACCCAATCCACCGATGATAAATAATGCTGCAGCAATAAGGGGAACGGAGGAAGAAGAAAATAAGCTTAGGTTTTCTGAGAAACTTGAGAAACCAGCATTGCAAAATGCGGATACTGAATGGAAAAAAGCATGACCCAATGCTACAACCGGACTGAATTTATTTAGAAAGGGAAAATAAAATAGAACAGTTCCTATTAATTCAAGAATAATGGTGATTCTGAATACCCTCCAGGCAAATCTTCTTAGATTTTTGTATGAAAGGACGTTGATTGATTCCTTGAAGAGTACGCGATCACGTAGTGAGATTTTTCTACCGAGGAAGAAAAAAAACATTGTTGAAAGTGTCATATAGCCTAAACCGCCTATCTGAATCAAGATAAGAATAATACTTTTGCCAAACAGAGTGAAATCGAGGGCAGTATTCTTCACAATCAGTCCAGTTACACACAGCCCGGATGATGCTGTGAATAGAGCATCTATGAGTGATATACCCTTTGTCGTTGAAATTGGCAAATACAGAAGTATTGTCCCGAGAGCGATAATTCCCAAATAACCAAAGATTAAAAGCCTTGGAGCATTTATTTCTTTCGAGTGTTTCATGGTGTTTAGTTTATTCTATTTCGAATGAAAGTCAAGTAGTCAGAAAAGGATTAAGAGGCTTGTCATTTACCCCGTTGGATAGCCAACATCCTACGGGGTTTATAGTTGGTTTTCCTGCAGGATTAGTTTTTTTTTGAAGCTTTTTGTGCAAGACGATCTGCTAATTTGTTATCAGCTCGCGGAACCAACTGAAAAGACAGGTTCGCTATTTTTGCCTCCAGAATTTTGACCCTTCTTAATTGAACTGCCATCCGGTGAGATCGAACCTTATATTTCCCGGTTACCTGGCGATAGACAAGTTCTGAATCGAGTTTTATTGTAGCACATTTTTTGTTTGATGTAATCATCCATTTCAGGGCAGAAATGACTGCCTCGTATTCGGCAACATTGTTGGTTGTTGTCCCTATATACCTTGAGATCTCTTGGATGGATTTTGTTTGATTAACACTATCAAATACAACAATACCAATACCAGATGGCCCAGGATTTCCTCTTGATGAACCATCAACATATATTAATAATGAGCTTGGTGATTGTGAATGCATTAATTCTATTTTTATGCAGGTTCCAATATAACTATTCATTTGGGACGGCATAAATAAGTATCCGGCCGCAATTGTCACATAGTAGAATTTCTTCCTTTTTCTTTAATTCATTAAAGAATTGAAGTGTTAAATTAGCATAACAACCGGTGCACGTCTCATTGTCAATCAGGCAAACTACATTACCTCTGACTTTTTTAATTTTATTATATAGTTCTGTAACATCATCAGGTAGTTTATTAAAATATTCGTCAAAGCTAATCTTCATCTGCTCCAATTTTTTTATTAATTCTTCCCTGTTTCTCTTTAACTCCGAGATTTCATCAGCTTTTTTATTAACAAATTCCTTTGATTCAGCTTCGGTTTTGCCAATTGTATTTTTTAATTTTTCCTCTTCCTCTAATAAATTTATCATCTCATCTTCTACTTTTTTATTTGCTTTCTTTAAATAATCTATTTCATTAATTAATGCGCGATATTCCTCATTGGTCTTAACTGCAAATGTCTGGCTATTCAACTTGCTCCTTTTGCTGTCGTTCTCGGCAATATCACCTTCTTTGATTTTGTAAGTTTTTCTAATATCTTGCATTCGATTCTGTTTTTCCTCTAAGGCAAGTTTTGTGCTTTCTGTTTCTTTTTCTAGCGTAGCTATTTTGTTGGGTATTTTGTCTATTTGGATTTTTGTATCTTTGATTTCATGATCAAGATTCTGGATTTTTATCAGTATATCCAATACATGTTCCATCGGAATTTACCCTTTTGGTGATATTCTAAGATAACCATCGCTGTTAAGTTGTTACACCATGATTTTACTATAAAAAATGGAGAAAATCCTAATTTCAATCCTGAATCAAGTTCAGGACTAAATGCTTTACCCCGTGGAATAAATAATGATATTCCACAGGGTGAACAATATCTAAATTTAAAATCCAAATATTTAAAATATCTAATTGAAGAAAAAATATTTTGTCCTATTTTACGAGAATTCTCGTTTATGAAACGGAATTTTGGATTTTGTATTTTGCTGATTTGGGTTTGTTTAAGGTTTAGAGTTTTGTATTTAGAATTTTTACAAGTAATGGGCAATACCCGACTTGAACGGGTGACCTTCTGCATGTCA
>JAGMEL010000096.1 GCA_023128195.1 Caldifarciminota bacterium
GAAGTGTTGACTTTCTTTGAAGATTATATTATAATAAACGCATGAGTGAAAAACTTAAGAAGGAAATAGCTAGTTGGGTTGTTGTGATTATAGTTGTTCTAATATTGAGAGCAATTTTTGTGCAGGCATACGTGATTCCTACTGGCTCGATGGAGAAGACACTGCTTATTGGAGATGCCCTTTTAGTTAATAGATTTGTTTATGGTATTAAAATTCCAGTTCCGTTTTCGAACCACCAAATTTCACTGATACCCGGACGTAATCCAAAAAGAGGTGAAATAATTGTTTTTCAATATCCGTTTGAAAAAAGGGATTTTGTAAAAAGATGCGTTGCAATTGAAGATGATACAGTAGAGATAATTAACAAAAAATTACATGTGAATGGAAAAGAAATTTTAGAACCTTATATTTGGTATCAAGACAAGCGTACGTTTAGAGGTGCAAACTATGATAGAGGGCTTTATCAACAAAAATGGGAGAGGTCTGAACTTCCTGATATATTCGGGTATCAGATTAGGGATAATTTCGGCCCGGTCATTGTGCCAAAAGATTGTATTTTTGTAATGGGTGATAATCGCGATAATTCAATGGATTCAAGATTCTGGGGACCGTTGCATAAGAAGTTTCTCAAAGGAAAACCTCTGTTCATATATTTTTCTTTTGATCCAGGTCGTGAGGCGTCGAGCATCTTGGATATATTAAAAGTCTGGCAATGGAAGTCAATTCGATTGATGAGGATTGGTAAGGTGACATGATAAAATCCATTATAAAAAAAGTGATAAATTTAGGTTTAAGTCTAAAGGGCATTTTTGTGATTAACGAAGAAAATACGAGTTTTTTATAATCGTTAATAAAAAAGGAGAATTTATGAAAAAAGCAGTTATTCTGTTTATTTTATGCGTCGGTATTTTATCGGCTCAGGATATGATCGTGAGGGTGTATACACATTCATGGCAGGATTTAAAAAGGATATCTTTTAAACATGAATTAGATATTGCAGGTGCACATGCAGGTAAATGGTATGACATAGTTGCTGATCAGAGGATTTTGAATAAGATTGTCAATTCAGGATTCACTTATGAAGTAGTAGTGCCCAGTATTGCCTATGAAAAGGAAAAAGTGAGGGCTCAATATCTTTCGTATACTGAGACAAATGATAGTTTAATTCAGATGGTCCAAAACTATCCTTCAATTTGTAAACTCGATTCTTTGCCCATTCCTACTTATCAAGGCAGATGGCTATACGGAGTAAAAATTTCTGATAACCCTCATATTGAAGAAGACGATGAACCTGGTTTTTTAATAGATGGTTTGCACCATGCACGAGAATGGGCATGCATTCCTGTTGTGCTCTTTTTTGCGGATTCAATGCTCAAGTCTTATGGTGTTGTGCCGGAAATCACAGAGATTATCAATAACACAGAGATGTACTGTTTTCCTATTATCAATGCTGATGGGTATGTGTATGATTATTCACAAGGAGGTGACTGGTGGCGTAAGAATCGCGAGCCTTTTGGCGGTTATAT
Organism: Caldifarciminota bacterium; assembly: GCA_023128195.1. Classification (GTDB taxonomy): domain Bacteria; phylum Hydrothermota; class Tepidihabitantia; order SM23-42; family SM23-42; genus SOIY01. The sequence goes on from JAGMEL010000096.1 coordinate 1,527, forward strand.
TGGCACTGACCCGAATCGCAATTATGCGGGTTGTGTTCCTGAAATTGAAGGCGAGTGGGGTGCGGTTGATAATGGTAAGGCGACTCATAATCCGTCCTCGTATTTTTATTCTGAGACATTTTGCGGGCCTTATGCAAATTCAGGACATGAGACAAGGGCATTGACATTGTATGTAAAATCGCATATCTGCAACGCCTATATGACATATCATAGTTATTCAGAGTTACTTATGTGGCCCTGGGGCTGGAAATTACAGCAAACACCCGATTCATTACTTTATGATCAGGTAGGAAATGTTATGGCAGATATGATAGAATGTCTGGGCGGCGGAACATATGGACGCGGTCCTGTGTACAGTGCAATATATGGAGTGAGTGGGTCGAGTATGGATTGGTTCTATGCCTGGAGCCACTATGTAGGTGGTATATCAAATCTTTCTTTTACTGCTGAACTTGGAACATATTTTTATCAGCCGCAAGGTGATCTGGACCACATCTGCCATCAGAATTTTAAGGCATTAGAATACCTTGCTGGATTTTGTGATTCAATAGTACTTTTGGTCGAGGGTGTGGTTCCTCCACCTGGGATCTATCCCTTAGGCACTGTGGGTGAGAGTTTTACAGTATACTGGGGGGCCAAAAACAGTGAATACAATAATCCTGTTCAATGGGAACTTGTTGAATTGTCAGCGCCCTCAATTATTGAAGATGATCTGGAATCAGGCACAGACCGGTGGGAACTTGATGGATTTACGCTTTCTACTACCCAGTCCCATTCAGGTTCAAACAGTTTTTTTTCTGGCAATATTCATAATATGAATCATGCCGTTTGTACTGCTTATCCATATTTAGTTCAGACTGGTGATTCAGTTACGTTCTGGTGCTGGTATGATTTAGAAACTAATTATGATGTGGCTGTAGCAGAAATATCAGAAAATACAAAAGAATGGTTTTGTTTGGATACTACACGTTTTAATGGTAATTCTGGAGCCTGGGTCAGGAAGGCGTATGCATTAGAAGATTGGGTAGGTAAGTCAGTTTATATTAGATTTCGTTCTATGACAGATGGTGCTGTATTAGGTAGTGGTTTTTATGTTGATGATATTTATCCGGTTTGTCTTTATGCAGATGTTAATACAATTTCTTCGAGTATTCCCGATACTTTTTATGAATTTACCAGTCATGCTCAGGGCGAATACTTTTATTATGTAAAGGGTTATAATACAGCATATAGTTGGGGCGATTATTCCTGTTTGGAAAAGGTTAATGTATTGGTTGGTATTGCAGAGACACCGAGTTCTGAGAGTTACTCTAATATGCCAAGTTTTACATTATCGCCGAATCCCTTTAGACGGACAGCAGTAATTAGATACAGCATAGGGGATATTCAGATGCAAGATGCAAGAAGTAAGAAGCAAGATATTTCTTTGAAAATATATGATGTAAGTGGTAGACTGGTTAGGTCCTTCCCTATTATTAATCTGGGTAATCCAAATAAATCTGTGGTTTCTGTGTGTTGGGATGGTACAGACCAAGCTAATCGTGCGGTTCCTGCTGGTGTTTATTTTGTGTCCTTCAAAGCAGGTGATTATAAGAAGATTGAGAAGGCGATACTTTTAAGATAAGGGTGAAGAAGCCCCTCGCTGATTCAATCAGCTCGGGATGCTCGATTTTTCCTCCAAATCTCAAATTTGGGAAAAATTGGCAAAGATTGAGAAGGCGATACTTTTAAGATAAATGCCTAAACCCAGCTCGTTTGTAACGGGCTTGGGTAAACACCTAAACGGTTCAGGAAAAAGGTTGGAGTTTGGAAGCAATATTCCAGCATCTAGATCCATGCCCACTAACCATAAGTTAGGAGAGGTATGATGAAAAAAATATTTATTATTATGATGTTATTTGTAGTAGCAAACTTTGCTGCTGAGACAATAACATTTGATAATAACTGGGCAGATAATCCTTTATTCAATGTAGTATCTAAAACACCGATGGGGATTGAAATCACCTTTAGTATGCATGAAATGGTGATTGAGGAGCAACTTATTGATGGTGTGCCGATGAAAAGTTTTGGTGTACCCGGGGTCTTTTTGCCTTATGAGGGTGTGCCCAATCTGATGGGTGCGTGTCGGTATGTGGCGATGCCTCAGAATGCTCAGGCACAACTGACAATCATCAATTACCGGACTGAGATGTATTATAATATTGAGGTTGCCCCGGCACCCAATTATCCATTAGAGGTTGATGATTCGCCTCTGAAGTATGAGAAGAATATGGCGATTTATAGTCGTGATGCCTATTATCCGTCTTCCCCGGTTAAGCTCTCCAGGCCGATGAAGATCCGTGGTGTAGATGTGGTAAAGGTAGGGGTAATACCGTTTCAGTACAATCCCGTGACCAAGGAATTGATTGTTTACAAGGATATTCGTTTTCGGATTGATTTTATCGGTAGTAATGGTCATTTTGGTGAGGACCGCTTGCGCAGTCGTTTCTGGGAACCGATCTTACAGGGTCACCTATTGAATTACACATCGCTTCCCAAGATTGATTTTTATGCGCCCGAGCGGATCAATAACCGTGCTGGTTATGAGTATATTATTATTGTGCCGGACGATGCAACCTTTGAGGCCTGGGGTGATACGATCAAGGCGTGGCGTAAGTTACAGGGTATTTCTTCGGAGGTTTATACTTTAACCGAGGTTGGTGGTTCGACCAAAGAGGCGATTAAGAATTTTCTGGAGACTGCTTATAATACCTGGAACCCGGCGCCGGTGGCTTTTTTGATCTTGTCGGATTATCCGTCATCCGGTGATGTTTATGGGATTACTTCGAATGTGATTACCCATCCTTATGGTTATGCTGCTTATGCCTCGGACAACTGGTATGCGGATTTTGACAATGATACTTTGCCCGAGTTAGATCATGGTCGAATTTGTGCTCAGACTGATGCTCAGTTAAGTATCATGATCAACAAATTCCTGGGTTATGAGCGTAATCCGTATACGGACGCGAGTTTTTATGATCATCCGTTAGTTGCTTGTGGTTGGCAATCAGGTCGTTGGTTTCAGATGTGTATTGAGTCGATCAAGGGTTTCTTTGAGAACAGTTTAGGTTGCACGCCGGCAAAGGAATATGCGCTTATTTCGGGTAATCCTGGTCCGGATACGATCTGGTCGAGTCGTCAGGGTACCATGGTAACTGCCAAGTACTGGTATAATAGGGGTTGGTTAGTGGATACCCTTAATCCTTATCCTTTGAGTTATTGGAGTGGTGGTAATGCTGCAGGTATTAATGCGGCGATTAATGCCGGCGCCTTTTTTGTCCAACATCGTGATCATGGCGGTGAGACGGCTTGGGGTCATCCCTCCTATACCAATACTGATTTAGATGGTCTTAGTAATTCGACCTTCATGTATGTTAATTCGACGAATTGTTTAACCGGTCGTTATCATTGGACGAGTGAATGTTTTACTGAGAAATTTCATCGGATTTCGGCTGGTGCCTTGGGTTTGAATGCGGCTTCATCGGTCAGTATGTCCTTTGCCAATGATACGTATATCTGGGGTATGTTTGATTCTTACTGGCCGTATTTTGATCTTGGCTATCCGGGTTTTGACATGACTGGTTATGATAATCTCCGTCCTTGTCAGGCAATGACCTCGGGTAAGTATTATCATGAGGCGATGTGGTTTCCTGATTCTGCCGGTGCTGGTGGCTACCGAACCTTAACCCACGGTCTATTCCATCATCACGGGGATGCTTTTAACACGCTCTATTCAGAAATCCCGCAGAACCTCAGTGTGAGTCATGCGCCGACCCTTATTGGTGGTGCGGCGTCCTTTACCGTGACGGCGAACGATAGTTCAGTGATAGCTTTGACTGTCAATGGCGAGATTATTGGTGTTGCAGAAGGGACCGGAAGCCCGATTGCTATTTCAATTCCTGCTCAATCACCTAATGATACAATGATCGTTACCATTACAAAGGCAAATTATTACCGCTATATTGCTGAGGTGCCGGTCATTGATGCAGGTATGCCTGAAATACCAACAATTAATTACCCGCTCGATTTTGCAAGGCTTCCTGATGTACAGCCAACATTACAATTCTATTCTACTGACCCACAGGATGATACTATCTGGTACCGGGTAATGTGGGATACTGATCCAAATTTTGCCAGCCCTGAGAGTTCAACGACCTCGCTCTATTCGAGTGGTACGGTTGTTAGTTTCACATTTCCATCGCCTTTTGGTGATGGTGTTACCTGCTGGTGGAAGGTTAAGTGTACTGACCCTGGTGGTTCTGGATACTGGACTAACTATACTACAAAAAGATCATTCTCCATTGGATTTACTATACCGGAAAATTCGTGTACATGGTATCAAACCACTGCTGATCAATTCAACTGCAATACCTTTAACGGCGTTATAATTCAAGGCGATAGTGTAATTCTTGTTCCAACCGGTCAGACAATTGTTGATACTATTTTTGAAGAGGATTTCCAATCTGGTTTGCCACCCAACTGGATCGTTATAGACGGTAATAGCGACGGCTACGAATGGCAGGTTGGCACAACGAGTGATATGGGTTCTTATGCTCCACCCAGTAATGGAAATAGTTATGCCTATTATTCAGATGACAATGCAGGAAATGGAATCATTAATTACAATGAAGAATTGATTTCTCCTTCAATTTACATCCCTGATATTGCTGAAAATCTTGAGGTCGAGTATGGTTATGGTTTTCGAGTTTACGAGAGTGGTGAAACATATGAAGTAAAAGCACGATTCTTCAGTGGAACCTGGGGTACTTGGAATACCATTGCAACCTATACATCAGGTTCCAGTGGAACTGCAACAATCGATTTGACCTCTTATCTACCTGCAGATTCAGTTCAGTTCGAATGGATGTACCATGATGAAACATCTTCATCACACTGGGGATATGCTTGTGCCTGTGACAATGTGATTGTAAGTTATTCATACTCTCTGTCAAATGACGATGGTACAATGACTGGTGTCCCTGTATATTATCATGATCTATCCACCACGTATGCACGATCTCATTGGGGTAGTATAGTATGGCACAAGGCGTCGGCTGGTGATTCGATCGGTATTCAGGTAGAATATTATAACAGCACCATTTGGCAGCTGATTCCTGATAGTGATTTACCAGGTAATGCTACGGGATTTTTTACTACATTAGCGACTGATTCAATTGATTTAAGCGCCTTAGATACTGTGACATATAATACGCTCCGCTTGAGCGGGTTATTTTACCGTATAAGTACTGATGCGCCTGATGATCCGGCATTAATAGATTGGGAGATCGGTAATCTTGCAATATTCATCGGCATTAAAGAAGCAAAATCAAATATTCAAAGTATTTGTCCAATGCTCAATATCTATCCTTCAGTTACCAAAACTCACCTGAATATTATCTTTGCGACTGGTAAACCTGATGCAAAGATCGATTTGAAGATTTATGATGCTGCAGGTCGTTTGGTCAAAGATTTTTCACGCCTTACGCTCGACGCTCTACGCCCTACACAGATCATCTGGGACAGGACAGACCAGAATGATCGAGCGGTTCCAGCGGGTGTTTATTTTGTGCGGTTTAAAGCTGGTGATTATGAGAAAACCGAAAAGGCGATACTACTTAGATAGAGGGCATAGAAGGCTCAAAAGGGCTCAAAGAGGGCTTAACAGGGCAATTAAGGGCAATTGAGGAAAAATGGTCAATGGGTTTGGGTCTGGATGCTGGAATCTTGCTTCCAAACCCATGTCCATCAACCAGATTTTTACTATCTGTGTTCTTGACTTTTTTTATTTATTGAATATTATTAATCTTGTCAAAAAAATGCTGATGAGCTAAAATTTTTGCCGGGATAGCTCAGTGAAGAGTCCCGCACAATAATGGTGTTGCCGGCGTAACTCAGTGGTAGAGTAGCTGTTTTGTAAACAGCAGGTCGCCAGTCCGAATCTGGCCGCCGGCTTTGAATTGTGCGGGATAAACCTCAAGCTATTAGCCATAAGCTATATGCTAATCCGGGTAGGTACCCAAGCGGTCAACGGGGGCAGACTGTAAATCTGCTGGCGGAAGCCTTCGAAGGTTCGAGTCCTTCCCTGCCCATAAAAGGGGGCTTTGCCCCCTTTTTGCTTATAGCTAATAGCGGATGGCTTATAGTCATTTATATAACACTAATCTTTTTTAGCCAGTAAGGTAAATATTAAAGGTATTTTATTTTTGTAATCTGGTAAATACCACCAGCCATTTTCATCCCGTTTCATGTCAGGGAATGCTTTATAAAATTCCTTGTCAAATTCATGAAGGAATTCTATTTTTAGTCCTGCTTTAATCAATGAGTTTATTATATCACTTAATGTCCATTGCCATTCATAAGAAGGATTTTTCGGGATGTATGTATCATCAGAATAATCTGGATAGTCATCATCCCATTTTATTGGTTCTTTGTTGTGAAAATAAGGATAGAGAGTTTCTAATTTCCCTTTTTTTGTATTATCAAATATACGAGCTATTGGGTGTGATTCCATTATATAAAAGAGACCACCGGGTTTTAAAAAATGATAGATTATTTGAGCCCATTCTTGTAAATCTTTTAGCCAACACAGAATACCTTGTGATGTATAAACTATGTCAAATTTTCCATGGAGATGATTTTTTAAACCATAAATATTACAACATAAAAATTTTGCATTTATATACAATTCTGCTTTAAGTCGATTTGCATATTCAATTGACTTTTCAGAAAAATCTACGCCTGTAACAATTGCACCCTCCCGCGCCCATGATAATGTATCCAATCCAAAATGGCATTGTAGATGAAGTAATTTCTTCCCTTTTACATCGCCGAGTTCTTTTAATTGGATTTCATCAAGCGTAGTTTTACCTTTTTTAAATCCTTCAACATTATAAGATTTTATATGTACATCTGTAAGCTCATTCCATAGTTTTTTATTATTTTCCTCAAATTTATTCATGGGCTACAAACCATTATATTTTCTTTATTAACTCAACGAGTCTTTTTGTAAGGTTTTCTCTTGTGTATTTTTTGTAGGGGGTTTTACCTTGTATTGTTTTACCTTTTTTAAAATTTTGATAGAGTTGCAAAATTTTATTCTTTGTCCCTTTAGTATCATTAAATTCGAAAATCCAACCTGGATAGCCTTTTTTAAATGCTGCATCCAGTAGATGGATTCCTTTTGATTTTCCGCAGACAATTATTGGCAAACCAGAAGCAAGGTATTCGTTCTGTCTTGATGGGAAAAAATATGTGCTTCCTGTGGTTATCATAAGTCCTATGTGTGATGAAGAGAATTCTTTAATTGCTCTGCAATAGGGTAGATGTCCTAATATATCGGTAAATTTATATTGTTTTATTTTATTTAAATAGTGGTCTTCAATATGGCCGATAAATTTTACTTTTATATCATTTTTTTTAATTTTATTTTTTTCTATCAATTCGTTTATACCATTAAGAAAGTTTGTTGGATTCCTTTCTTCCCGAATCGTGCCGAGATAGGAAATTGTAAAGATGTCAGGTTTTTTGGTAATGACAAAATCATCAGGGTCATAGCCATTAGGAATCACAAAGATTTTGTCTGAAATTTGCGGATATTTTTTTACTAAAATAGTTCTGATGTTTTCATCTACAGTAATAATCAATGATGCAAAATCTGTTAATTTCTTTTCCCAGTAAGAGACAAATTTCTTTTTTATTTTTCCTTTATAGGGCATGAATGGGAACTCAAGCCATGCGTCACGAAAATCTATGATAAGAGATTTACCGGTCTTTTTTGCGAGATAATAACCAGTAATAAAAGAACTGAAAGGTGGCGCAGTTACAAAGATAGAATCAAAATCTATTTTACTGCCTGCGTTATAGGCAAAAGGAAACCAGGGTAATTTATGGTCTGGGAAATTAATTGCCTGTTTTATAGGTCTCTGCCACAACCTTGGATGATAAATTCTCATACCCATAAGATAAAGAAGACGCGCCGGGTCAGGAGATTCGGTTTTGATGATCTTTAGATTTTTTACTTCATCTCCGAGTTTATTATCAATGCTGTGATAAGCAATGTTTTTTCGAGTCAAAATTATCGGATCAACTCCAAATTTTGAAATATGCTTGGAAAATTTCACAGGTCTTAAAGACCCTGGTCCGCCAAGCGGCGGCCAGTAGTAACTGATAATCAAGAGTTTAATAATATACTCCCAATATTATGTTCGTGAAATTTGTGTTTAAAAGATACGGCTGAGTAAACCATATGCCTCTCGGCAATAACCTTTAATTTTAGGATATTTTTTCGAATGCTTTTTATATCCTATTACATCCTTTAATGCTTCTTTTGCTTTATCTTTTTCTTCTAATTCATAAAAGCATTTTCCGATAAAAAGTTTGCACTGCGCTAAGTTTGAGTAATTTTTATTATTAAGCGTGTCATAAATTGAAAAAAGATTGGTATATAAATCAGCGGCAATAAGATAATTTTTGTTCTTAAATTCAAGTTCTGCTTTATTCCATAACAAGGTTCTTGAACCAGGATACTTTAATAGTATACTGTTTATAATACTGTCTGCCTTATTGTAATTCTTTTCTTCGCCGTATATAAAGACGAGTGAGTTTTTTGATGTCAATTTTGAATATATGCTTTTTTCCGCGGCAGTGTGTAATTTTCTTATTGCTTCATTAGCATCGCCACCAACCAGTTTAAGAATGGGTAGGTAACGGGCAGCGCGTGCCCAAAAATATTGATATGTGCCAGTACCTAAATATGCATCATAAAATATTGAATCTTTTTCGATTATGCCTTGTAGTATCCTGCCTCCTTTTACACCGTGTTTAAACGTTTCAAGATAGTTTTTTTTAAAACCCTGAAAAACTGCTTGATATGTATAGCTACTACCCAAATAAAATTCTGCCCACAGGTTTTCTTCTTCTTTTAAAACTTTATTAGCACACTTAATTGTTTGTTTCATGAGTGAAAAATATTCTTTTTCTTCGGAATATTGACATTGATCCATCATTTTTAATTGCAGGAGTGCGGCTTTGAAAAAATATCCGGCAGGATTTTCCGGATACAATTGAATAATTTCATCAAAATAAATAAGGGCGCTGTCAAATTCTTCAACATAGGCAAATTCAAGCCCTGATTGTATTAATACCTGCATTTCTGGAGGATTGAGGTCAAAGACAGCACTTAATAGACAGTAGACAGTAGTAAGTAAACAATGATAGATCATGGGAATTCTATGATTGACGAGTCACTCATATTCAACCTCTTAAAACCACCTTTAGCAATTGCCTTCTCGCCAATAATTGATTCAGAAAGCAAGGTATTTTCAACAATTGCATTGCTGTTTATGATTGAATTTTTAATTATGGAATTCTTTATCGTAACATTTTCACTTATTGAAACATTTGGGCCAATTATTGAATTTAAGATCTTAGCAGAATTATGAATATACACAGGAGATAATATAATAGTTTTTTTCCTTTTTTTAAAATGGTGAGTCTTTTTTAAAAGATGGCGATTTGTTTCAATTAATGCAGCTGCTGTTCCGCAATCAAACCATTTATCTATTTTTATCACTTTGAATTCTTCACCATTCTTTAAAAGATATTTTAACGCATCAGTAAGCTGGTATTCTCCCTTTAATTTAATGCCTTTTCTCATTATATATGCAATAGCTTTATGTACTTTTTCGATACGTTGAAAAAAATACAGCCCGGCAATCGCCAGATTCGACTTTGGTTTCCGGGGTTTTTCAACAAGATTCAAGACATTATTGCCTTTGACTTCGACAATACCAAAGCGTTTTGGTTCAGCTACCTCTTTTACAGCGAGAGTATTTATATGTCTGTTACATAAATTCTTGAAGTCATAATCGATTATTGTATCGCCCAACAATACCATTGTTGCGCCCTTTAATTCTTGTGCGCCCGTATAAATTGCATGACCTAATCCAAGTCTTTTGCTCTGATTGACAAATCTGAAGTTATACGAATACTTTTTGCAGAATTGAATTATTGCGTCTCCTTTAGAGCCGAGCACAATTACAAGCTTTGAGATATTTAGATCTTTAAACCTATCCAATATGTGTCCCAATATTGGCTTACCAGCTACATATAAGAGACACTTGGGAACAGTATGTGTATGCGGTTTTAGTCTTGTTCCTTCACCGGCAACCGGGATTATGATATTCATCGTTTAATCATAACAAAAAAAATTCACAATGTCAATGATATATAAAATGCCTAAAACACCTAAATGCCTAAAATACCTAAAAGGAACGTATTCATATATCATGATTAGTGCTCGTAGTGATTTCAAAATGTCCAATTTGCATAGTTAAGGTTAGGATTGGATAGCTAGAAATATTAATAAAATATTTTAACCATTTAACCATTCAACGGTTCCAATTATATGTTTTGAATGAGGGTTTCCAAATCAGCAAAGAGCGCAGTTGATTCGGATTTTACATCCGGGACAATTTTGAGAACCAGATCTTTTAGAATTTTGCTTGGTCCGATTTCGAGAAATGTGTCATACCCTAATGCCTTAAGGTTTTTTATTGATGAAACCCAATTCACCTGCGACAACATTTGTCGTTTTAAAGAATCTTTAATAACTGAACTATCATCCAAAACTATTTGATCGACGACCGAATAGAATTTAGAGGTTGGTTTGTTAAATTGTATTGTGTCTAAAAAATTATTGAATTCTTCTGCTGCATTATTAAGATAAGGGCTGTGCCAGGCACCGCCAACCCTAAGTGGAATGCCTCGTCCATGATTTTTTACTACAAGTTGTGCGACTTTTTGCATTCCATCTTTTGAACCTGATATAACAATTTGATTTGGTGTGTTTATGTTGGCAACAACGACCGGTTCAGAGATTTCTTGTGATACATTTTTACACATATTCTCGAGTGTTTTCAGATCAATATTGATCACCGCCATCATTGTTCCCTGTTTACCTTCTCTTTCCATTACCTCACCGCGTTTTTGGATTATTTTTATCCCATCTTCAAAAGACACAATACCGCAGTAAATAATTGCAGTAACTTCGCCAAGACTATGGCCTAAAGATATCTCAGAAATTACTCCCAAATCCTTTAAAACTGCAGCATATGCAAGAGAGACTGTACTTATTGCTGGTTGAGCAATGCTTGTTTTGCTACTTGTTTCTGTTGCCTTATCACCCCATAAATGCTCAGTTAAATCATACCCTAATATTGTACTACTTGTGTCTATCATTTCTTTTGCCTTGAGATATTTATTGCAAAGTTCTTTGCCAACACCAGGTTTGAATGCTCCCTGACCATCAAATAGAAAAATGATTTTTTTCATTAAACCTCCTTTTTTTACACGAATATTTTTCCACACGAATAACACGAATAATAAAAAATCACGAATTTACACGAATTCACACGGATATTTTCTGTCCACGTGTCCCCTTGTCTTCCAGTCTCCTTGTCTTCATAAATTCCCGCATCTAAACCCAACCCCATTGACCATTTTTCCTCAATTGCCATTAATTGCCTTATCCTGCCCTTTTGAGCCTTCTCTGAGCCCTCTTTTCCTTATTTAGTAACTATAACCATTCCTATTGCCAGTTCTTTAGTATGGCTTATGCTTACATGAATATTTTTCACGCCCAGTGATTCGGCAAATTTTCGTGTTTTACCGATTAAATTGACATAAGGCGCACCAGATGATTCATTTAATACTATGATTTCATTAAATTTTACGCCTCGACGCCAGCCGGTCTTTATTGCTTTTAAAATTGCTTCTTTTACAGCAAATCTTCCTGCCAGTTCTTCGAATCGAAATTTTCCTCTATCTGACAATTTAATTTCTTTATTAGAATAGATACGGTCGAGGAAATTCTTTTTTGTGGTGACTGCATTTTTTATTCTGCTTACCTCAACAATATCAATACCAATACCAATTATTTCCATATTATTTTTTATGAATTCCTGTTACTGGAGGGCACTTAATCATCACCCGATCGTATTTTCTTCCAATACAAGCCTCGGCTATATAATAGCCGCCAATTTCAATACGGTATTCACCTACAGTACCTTTAAGAATGCCGCGCGGGCTCTCGTGCCAGTTTACACTTCTTTTTTTATAATTGACTGCGCATATGATATTCAATTCTCCCGGGACTGTTGATAATAGATCTGTGTCAGATGGTATAACAGTTCCCGGGCATTTACCATATAAAGTATGTGAATGGAAATCACCAATATATTCAAGTCCTTCAGACAATTTATGGAGAATTTCGTTAATCCTTATTACTCTGTCTTCATCAATCGTTGCATGGGTGGCAGTACTTTCCGCGGTTTGATAGGGTATTGCATATTCGACCATAAATTTATTTTCACCTTTGATGCCAACAAGGTAGCCAATTGTTTCTTTTTTGAATACTTCTACAGAAGAAGTAACGATTGTTAAAAATGATGGTAAGCTAAGATATGCCTTTATTGGTTCTTGTATATTCTTATTGTTTTCAGTCATTAAACCTCCCATATTCCTTGAGGATATTATTGATTCGTTTTACGCATCTTTCTTTACCAATAAGTTCCAGGGTTTCGAAAAGGGGCGGGCCTCCTGAGCTGCCTGTAATAAAAGCCCGTAATGGATGAATTAAATCTCGTGCTTTGATTTTGTATTCATCAACAAAACCTCTTAATGTTAGTTCTATCTTTTGTGCATTAAAATTTTCTATATTTTGTAATTCTACTAAGAATTTTTTTACGATATCTAAACTTTTCTTATTAAAATGCTTATTAAAAGCATCTTGCTCGTATGTAAAATCATCTTTAAAGAAAAATCTTCCATTTTTATCAATATCACTGAGAATTTTTAATCGTGGTTGCATAAGATCGCAGACATTCTGAATCCAGTCTGAATTGCCTTCAATCTCTTGTGCAGTCATCAGACCAGATTTGATAATAAAAGGCATGAGTAGTTCTTTAAACTTAAGGCGAGGCAATTGCATTATGTATTGTTGATTCATCCATTCGAGTTTAGTAGTATCAAATACAGCATTTGCTTTACTAATACATTCAAGTGTGAATTGTGCTGCTAATTTACTCATATCTACTGTACCCATATCTAATATTTCTCTGCGCATAAATATTTCTTGGTCATCCCCAGGTGACCAACCGAG
>JAGMEL010000097.1 GCA_023128195.1 Caldifarciminota bacterium
GTACAGGTTATTCCACATATTACGGATGAAATTAAATCGAGGATTAAGCTGCTTGCCAGCAAAGACAATACTGATGTAGTAATTACGGAAATAGGCGGAACGGTTGGTGATATTGAAGGACAACCATTTCTTGAGGCAGCCAGACAGATGCGGCTTGATTATGGCAAAGAAAATACCTTATACATTCATCTTACCCTCGTTCCTTTTATTAAAGCTGCACGGGAATTTAAGACCAAACCGACACAACATTCAGTCCGTAAATTACGAGAGATAGGAATTCAACCCGATATCCTGCTTTGCAGGAGCGACTCCTGGTTAACCTCTGACGAGCGGCAGAAGATATCGTTATTTTGTAATGTGCCAGTTAATGCGGTTATTGACGCTGTGGATGTTGAATGTATCTATGAGATTCCTCTGATCTTTCGACAACAGAAATTGGACCAGATGATTCTAAAGGAACTCAAGATTGAGAAGCAGGATCCTGACCTAACTGAATGGGAACTTTTTGTCCAGAAGGCAAAATCTCCTTCAAAGGTAACTGAAATTGCTATTTGTGGTAAATACGTGGAACTGAGAGATGCCTATAAAAGTATTATAGAAGCTCTTTCCCATGCTGCTGTAGCCAATGATGCGCGTTTAAAAATGAAGTGGATTGATACTGATCGAATCGAGGATGAGATTGCGCTTGAAAATGCCCTGGGTATGGTAAATGGTATTCTTGTTCCTGGTGGATTTGGCATGAGAGGTGTGGAGGGTAAAGTTAGGATAGTGAAGTATGCACGGGAAATGAACAAACCATTTTTGGGTATATGTTTGGGTCTACAGTGTTTGGTGATTGAATATGCGAGAAATGTTTGTGGAATGAGGGGAGCAAATTCTACTGAATTTGATGATGAAACAGCCTATCCAGTTATTGACCTTTTACCCGAACAGAAAAAGATAAAAAATATGGGTGGAACAATGAGATTGGGGAATTGGCCATGCCGATTGGAAGCAAGATCTCTTGCCCGAAAGATATATGCCAAAGATATTATTGAAGAAAGACATCGCCATCGCTACGAAGTTAATCCAAAGTATATTAAGGCATTAACCTCAAAGGGATTGGTTTTTTCAGGTAAATCGCCAAAGAGGAAATTGATGGAAATTGCAGAAATTTCCAATCATCCATTTTTCATTGGAACCCAGTTCCATCCTGAATTTACATCAAGACCATTGGCGCCAAATCCAATATTCTACCACTTTATTAAATCGTCATTAGAAAATCTTTAATGCAAATTATTTTAGAAGTATGGGTGCTTTTAAGCATCTTCATACTTTATTGGTGTAATAGAGAGAGACGTAGATATTTAAAAGAACGTATTGGTTCAAAAGCGCTTATGAATATCTATGCAGTCGGTAGAAATATAAGTTTCATGTTGATGAAAAAGAAATTGAGAGTAAAGGGTGATATGAACAGTATAGAGAGAGGTGGGATTCTTTATTCTTTCCACTTTGGAGTTTGGGAATTAATGCCCCGGGCACTCAAAAAACTTGGGTATAATTTGGGAATTATTGTAAACCGATACAGCGATGACAAAAAGAATATTACCGCATTTTTTTTTGATAAATTTCTATATTGGTTCAGATCTTTTGGTGATGTAAAAATTTTTTATAAAGAAGATACAATGAAAATGGTCAATTTCATAAAAAATGGTGGTCTGTTAGGTGTGCTTGTTGACGGTAATACGTTATATTCAAAATTCGAAAAGGCACAAAAACTAAGCCATCTCTGCAATGTTGCTTTGGTGCCATTTGTAGCCTATCGTAAAAAAGGGATAGGCATATTGGAGATTGGCTGCGATCTGGATGAAGTAGTAGAGCAAAGACCTTTTGATTATGTTTGGTTTTATAAATCGAGAACCACTTGAAATAGGTATGAAGATATGAATACTAATTTCAAAACACACACCTTCCAGAATGAGCTAGGGTTGACACTTGGTTGTAAGTTGTTCGGTAGATTAGCAGGATCGATTATTTTAATCTCGGGATTGTTTTTATTCAGTAGCTGTGAGGAAAAGGGAATTGAGGAAAAATTAGATGAGGAGTTACCCAGGATTACACTTGAAAAATTTTCTCTTACTGAAACAAAAACAGGTGATAAATTATGGACACTCGATGCAGAACAGGCAAGGGTTTATGATGAAATAATCAAGGTTGACAGCGTGAAAATTAGATTTTATGACAAGGATCAGATCGAATTCTCTATTTTGTATGCACCAGGTGGCATACTAAATAGAAAAACCCACAATATTCTGGTTGGTGATAGCGTTGCTGTTTTTACTAATGATTCGACAAAACTTTTCACAGATTCTCTCTTCTGGCAAAATGATTCTCAGAAGATTTTAACTGATTGCTATGTGAAAATAATAAAACAAGACGGCACAGTTATTGAGGGTAAGGGTTTGAGAGCCGATCCTTATTTGAAAAAAATTGAGGTTATTGGTGAAACAAAAGGAATATCACCAATTGAATTGCCAGACATCCGTAAATAAGACAAGGAGACAGGGAGATGGGGAGACAAGGGGACAAGGAGACAAGGAGATTATGCGTTAATAACATTAACAATGATTTTAACGATATAAACGCTCTAAACGTTATTAACGAACTAAACGGATTAAATTAATTAATAAGTTAAAGGGTTAAATAGAAAAATGCTGTTAATTTTCCTGCTATGTCTGACGCCCTTTTCTGCTGATAAAGTAGAGATTATCAGAGGAAATGGCGAAAGTATTGTGCATCTTTTAGGGAATGTTGTGATTGAAGATGAGAATACAAGAATTACGTGTTCTGAGGCGAAGCTTAATCAAACAGAAAATTACGTTGTCCTTGTCCATGATGTTAAAATTGTTGATAAGAATGGCGAGATAAAATCTAATTTTGCAGTCTACTATTTTAAAGAAAAGAAGGGTTATCTCAAAGATAGTGTATTTTTGATAACTGCCGATCAAATAATAAGTTCTGATTCATTGTATTACAGAGGTTTTGAAGAACTGGTTGAGATGTTTGATAACGTAAAGATTGAAGATGAAAAAAATAATCTAATTGCGTACGGTGACCGCGGATGGTATGATTTAAAGAAAGATGAGGGATATTTAGTCGGCACTCCCCAGCTGGAGATTATACGCGAGAAAAAAGAGCCGATAAAAATTCGCGCACGAGAATTTCGATTAATTAATGCCCGCAATACATTTTATGGTTTTGATTCAGTTGTAGCATTTGTCGATAGTATTACCATATACTGTGATACATTTTCATATAATTTAAAGGCTGAAAACGGGACTATGACAAGACCTTTTATTTTAGAGAAAAACAATGAATTGAAAGGAGAAACTGGTCAATTTAAAATGAAGAATAGAAATGTTGAGTCTTTTAACGTACAAAGAGGAACGTCTAAATACTACACTGAAGAGGGATCGGAGAATGTTGTCGAGGGTGACACGATTAGCATTATATTTCAGGATAGTAAGGCATCAAGGATAGTAGTAGAGGGTAAACCAAGAGGTGTTTTAAGCTTAAAAAGGAAGGCAGAGGATGCTGGCGACTAAGAATCTGACCAAAATATTTGGACGTAGGGTGGTTGTTGATAAAATAAACTTAGAGATAAAAAAAGGCGAAATTGTTGGACTTCTTGGTCCGAATGGAGCCGGGAAGACAACGACTTTCAATATGATAGTTGGTCTTCTATCACCAAATAATGGTGATATAATTTTAGGTGATAGAACGATTACTGATTTGCCAATGTACAAACGTGCGCGGTTGGGTATATCATTTTTATGCCAGGAACCGAGTGTATTTAGAAAATTAAAGGTTGACGAAAATCTCATTGCAGTTTATGAAATACTCGGCATGGACCGCAAACAGGCTCAAGAAAAAGCAGACGAGTCATTAAAATATTTTAATTTACTGCACGTTAAGAATCAAAAAGCATATACTCTTTCGGGTGGTGAAAGAAGGCGGGTTGAAATTGCCAGGGCATTAATAAGTAATCCAAAATTTTTGCTTCTTGACGAACCATTTACAGGTATTGATCCAATTTCACGGGCTGAACTTCAAGAACTGATATTACATTTAAAAGAAAAAGGTATAGGTGTTCTTATCTCAGACCATAACGTAAGAGAGACCCTTGAGATTACAGACCATGCCTATCTTATCTATGATGCAAAGATTCTTCTTGCAGGAGACGCGCAGACTTTGATAAATAACCCTAAGGCGAGGAAATTGTATTTAGGCGAGAAGTTTAAGATATAGAAAAGGTTGGATATCAGGAGATTAGGATATCAGGACATCAGGGTATTGGGACATTTCGTTTTCAACCAATGGATATAGATTTTATTTTAATAAAATTGTTTTTTGCGTTTTAGTTAAGCCTCCAGCAGTAAACTGTACAAAATAGATACCTTCAGGAAGTTTGCGACCCTGGTCATCAGTTCCGTTCCAGATTACAGCAGAAGCAAGAGGCAAGACGCCAGAAATCAGATTGAAAGATTTGATTATTCGGCCTGAAACATCGTAGATTTTCAAAGAAATATCTTGCTTCTTACTTCTTACATCTTGCATCTGAAATCTGATATTTATCAGCTTTGAGAATGGATTTGGATATACTTCAAAGTATGAATAATTTAAATCTGAATGCTCAACCGTTTCAGTAACACCAGGTGTTATCCCGAAGAAATGCATTATTGAATCGAGCAATATTGTACAGGTCGATGGTGGAGTAGTATCAATCAATAAACCTAACTCAAATGAGGTACCAATTGTTTTGTAATCACCATGATCATTGGCTATACCGCAACTGTCGGTATTGCTCGCATTTCTGAAGATTACGTATCCAGTACTGGTTGATTTAAGGTGATCTATGTAAGAGTTTTCACCACCATAACTAGAGCTCATACCCTCAGTAAATGTTTCAGGTTGTCCGGCTACAGTATAGAGATCACCAGAACCATCAGAAATCGCATCAATACCAAAGAGCGGACCAAAATCATAGCCGTTGTGCCAGAGCGGATCAGCATACCAGACATCACCACCTTCTAAATACATCTTACCTTCCTGATTCTGGAGGTAATCAACCAATTGAGCTGCTTCAGAACTACTTGCATCAATAACATAATTATTATTATAGATTCCAACACACACGAATACTGTTTGATACTGTGTTAAGTCTGGAGCAAGAGTTGTACCATAATCACCACTATACCCTAAATTGGTTAAAATCGTATGCATGTTTTCACCGGGAGTTGGTGTTGGGTCAGGATTCCAGATATAATAGTGATCTCCACTACTACCTCCTGTTGTTAGCATAGAACCCTCATAGGGTTGCAGGTTCTTGCCAGTGACAGTTACATACATGGTATCTCCACTTAAAAGAGGTGCTATACTAAAATTGGCATCGCCACTACTATTTGTTGTGTCAATCACATATACTGTTGTATCCAGTTTTCCCATAACACAGACTATAGCATTATTAACTGGAGATGAATCGGCTGCCTTTACAACATTTACTGTGAAATTGGCATTTCCTACTGGGATCGTTACAGGGTGTGTACAAATGAGTGAACAGGGATTATCAGTCCAGATATTCATTTCCGGGTCACCGAGCGTTGTGAAGCCGCGGTATTCATTTGCATGGCTATACATTTCATAAACCTTTCTTCTGCCACCTTCGCTTGCCCCACCAAAAGTTGTATTGCCGTCCTCAAATATAGTGCTGAAGAATCCCTTACACACAGCACTTCTTAGATGTGCAGCACTTGAAGTAGTTCTTGTTGTCGCAAAATATCCTGCACCACCTCTTGGTGTGGTAGGTGTACCGGTTAAGAGCCACTTTTCAGCAGTTGCTGGTGTTGGACCCGTCCCGATTGTTCTACAGGTGATAGATAGCACAATAGGCAGTTTTGCACCGTTTGCTGTTGCATCAGGGTTAACATCAAAAGGACTCCACCAATTACCTACGCCCTGTCCGCGATACAGAACAAATGCCCTGCCAGCATTGACTGCTTGAATAATATGAGTGCTACTATGTCCAGCAACCCTGGATAAGGTATCAATTGAATCGTACCCGGCACTGAGCATTAGATTTTTTGCATGATTAGCATCACTCCAATATATTGAATCATCATAAGGATCATAGATGTCTTCTCTAACTATTAAACAGGCATTAATAAACCATAGAGAGTCGTCCATATAAGGTGTTCTTTCATATAATAATATCTTATTTACAACTGTTTGTGCTTCAGTTTGGCTATGAACAGTCAATCTTCCAGAGAGAATTTCATTGTATATATTGCCTTCAATATCCGTATAATAATTGTCTGAATAATTAGAACTGCCAAATCGGAAAAAAGGAATATAGTTGGGTGCCCCTACTAATAATAAAAACTCTGGTCTTATTTGCCAATTATTATAGGCATCAGTAATATAGTTTTTTATCTGCGTTGAATCAGAACCGATTTCAGATAGTTTTACTACCTTTGTTCTCATGCCTTTTTTATGCTTCCACTGGGCAAGTGGTTGAATTGCATCATAAAAATTGTCATGTGTGATAATTAAATATCTTGCACCTATTTCCTGGGCAAAACCGGCTGCACAGAAAATCAATAAAACGATTAAAATTTTTTTCATAAATTCTCCTGATTTAAAAATAAGAAGCAAGAAGTTAGAAGTAAGAGATTAGAAGCAAAAAGTTAAAAGTTAGAAGTAGATAAATGAGAATTTTTTTCTTGCTTTCCTGTCCCAAACATAGTTGAAGGATTACATCTAACATCTTATCTCTATTTATTTCCATCTTGCTTCTTATATCTAACGTCTTGCATCTGGTTTATCCTTGATTATTGTACTCAAAATAAGACTTGAGTCAATTCCTAAATTTTACTCATTTGAGCCATGATGTTTATCTTAAAATAACCTTTTAGAGATATTCGTTACCATAAGTTTGTCACCGCTGCTTGACAGTTGATTTTTCTGGATTATAATGAGATGTGAAGGAAATCATTGATGATCTTAAGGTATTGGTAAACTGTTCAAACCATATCATAAAATTAATAAATATATGTGATAGAACAAAAGAAAATCCTGTGAATAATGCTTATGTGTTAGAGAAGAATATAGGTGAAATCGAACGGCTTATCTCTGAACTGCCTGATTTTGAATTGAAAAATAGACTGACTACCTGGTTGAAAAAAGAAAAACAGGGTGTTGAGACATTTAAAGAAGATTTTCGGTTTAAATTTGGCAAGGAGTTGACTGCTCTTTTTTCAAATGAAGGAAAAAAGATCAAAGGTCAGTATCCATTAGTCAGGGTAGGTTTTTATACATTGAAATTGGATTTTCAGTTTGGACAAGCTACGCTGTTTTTCGGCCCAGAGATTGAGAAGATAAAGTCCAAAATTTCTCTTCAACCAAAAGTAATCTTCGAGACGATTAAGAAATATGATAATGATTTAAATATGATGAAATCTACACCCGAAGAGATATTTAAAGGTCTTTATAAAGCTTACAGTAACCGGATTAAACTTGCCAATAAATCATTTGGTGAGAAATTATTGATTACTGATGTTCTGAATGAGTATGTAATGTTGAAACAATCTAGGAAATTTTTTGTTGATCCTCAAAAAACTCATTTTCATGAATATTCCAGAGTTAAGTTGAGTTATATGCTTTATTTATTGAGAAAATCTAATTTATTGGAGAGAGGTATAAAATTGTATGTTGCAACATTCGACGCAACTATTGATAAAATGAATTCAATCTGGATATTAGAAAATGAGGATGGTGAGGGAACACATTATTCGCATATAGCATTTGACCCCGCACTTAACTAAATGAACCAAAAAAACCAGAAAGATCAGAGAAACCAAAAAAGCAAGATAGATCCAAGATTAGCAAAGGCGATTATTCACAAACTGGGTAGTTTTGGAACACCGCCGGAATTTGGTATTGAGTATTTTAGTGTTGGACTTGAGCCATATCTTAATGTTATAGAAAATGAATACCTGGAAGATATACTTAAATTAAATCTGTCTTCATTTAAGTTAATAACAGGTAATTATGGCGGTGGAAAAACACATTTGCTCTATTTGATAAGAGATCTCGCCTGGCAGCATAATTATGTAACAAGTTATGTAAGTTTGAGCCCGACTGAATGTCCATTCGACCGCTTAGAATTGGTTTATAAAAAGGTTGTTTCGAATATAACTCCACCTCTAAAACAAAATATTTTAGAACAACAATGGGAAACAGGTATTGAGGTTTTACTAAAACACTGGTATTCAAATGTCCGGGAGGAAAGGAACATTATTTCCAAAATCAAAAATCTTGAAAGCTCAAGTTTTACAAATGCCTTGAAAGCAGCAATGATCAGTCTTGTGAGTGACGACGATGAGGAATTTAGCGGGGTTATGCAATGGTTAAAAGGTGAAGATGTTCCGAGAGAATTGAGATTGAGGCACCGAATTTCTGAACGAATTGACCGCAGCACTGCTTTTAGGATGTTACGCAGTTTAGTACAATTTATTAATTCTATAGGCTATTCTGGACTCATTCTTCTGTTTGATGAAGCAGAAAGGGGTATGAGTATCTCTTCAACCCGGGATAAACGGAGAGCCCTCGACAATTTACGTCAGTTGGTTGATGAATGCGGTAATTCAAGACTCCCCGGTGCTATGTTTTTCTATGCAGTACCTGATGAGAATCTTCTCCTTGAAGGTAGCGGCGGTGTTTATGAAGCATTAAAACAGCGATTACGTTCGAGTTTTACAAGAATAAACCCAATGGGAGTAAAAATTAATCTGGAAGATATAGGTGTAAACCCGGAAGATTTTTTGAAGAGACTTGGGATGAAACTTACGAATATTTTTGAATGTGCTTACAAAATTGAACTGGATAAAGAGATATTATCACATTCAATAAAGAACATGGTCTATGCAGCGCTGGAATTGCAATCACTTGATATAAGTTATCGTAGAATTTTCGTTATCGGAGTAATTGAAGTTTTCCAGCGAATAAGAGAAAATAGCAAACCATTAAATAGAACTGATGCACAGCAGATTCTTCGTTCTACAGTAAAGATGCTTTCAGATAAGGAAAAAGAAGAGGTTGAAAAAGAAGAGTTTTGATATTGTAGCCCATCCCATATTTGGCGAAGGGATAATTGTAGCAAACAGATGGGATGGGGCAGAGGCAAGGGTAAAATTTCGCAGCGGGTTATGTTTATGGCTGCCAGCTAAGTGGCTCAAACCGATATCAGTTCCAAGAGTAAAATTAAACCAGATATATTCGAAGAGAGTACTTGAGGCATTCAGATTAGGGGTGGTTCCTCACCAGGATATTGAGAATTTTACCTTTGGCCGTGCATATGAGATTAGTGAGATAGAACAGGCATTAAAGGAACTAAAGCAGGGGAGGGGTGGGGTTTATCTTATTGAAGGAGCATACGGTTCGGGTAAAACACATTTATTGGAATATGCGCGCCATCTGTCTCTGAGAAAGGGGCTTGTTACAGCGTACTGTGAATTGAATACTCAAGAGACACCATTATATAGACCAAAACGTGTGTACCGTGAACTTATGTATAATTTACGCTATATTAAGGATAATAGTGAATATTATTATCGTGATTTGTTGAGAAGGGCAGCTGAAATAGAGATGAATGATCACTGTTTTTTCACGCCTGTTTTAAAAAGATTAAAGGATATTGATAATGGTGATTTAATGAGCGAGGTTTTCTGGCAATGGATTGAAGGTGAATCTACAAAGAATTATGCCACTGATCCTCAGTCACCTTTCAGGGTGCGCGGCGGACAGAAAATCCCTGCTCTTTATGATTTTTCAACAGCATGTGATTTTTATTCGTATATTCTCACTGGTTTAAGTTATTTGATTAATAAATCAGGATTAGGTGGATTTGCCATTATCCTTGATGAGGTTGAGACGATTACTCACATATGGAATTACGATGCCTATAGTCGCGGGTTAAGCTTTCTTGAAGGACTTATACTATCTGCATTCAACACTGAGGAATTGAAGAAGATTGATACCAGAATGATTCATAATCGAGTTAGACCTACTCCTTATATCTATAAAGACCCCCACATCCTACTTATTTTGGCAATGACACCGATTCACGGATTTCGTGGTATTGAGAATCTTATGAGTTTAATCAAAAAGAAATATTATCTGCGAAAATTTAGTAATCCTGAACTCGAAGTAATATTTGAAAATTTAATAGAAGTGTACAAATGTGCGTATCCTGATTTTGACATAGAAATATCCCGGCGCGACAATATTTTTAACACTGCTACAAGAAAAGGTAGTGGAGAATTAAGAGAATTTATTAAGTTTTCTGTTGAGGCGTTTGATTGGTTAAGACTGGGGATGCAGAAGATTAGTTAATTGGTAGATTGGTTAATTAGTGAATTGGTTTAAAATTTTAAAATACTATTTATTTTCAGGTATTTACCCTCACACCTATGTATAGGTGTGGGGGTTAGGTATTATAGGCATTTTTGTACTGTGGGAGCGACTTTTAAGTTGGAGATCGCATAATAAATAATTTCAGCGAAATATGAATTCTAAAGATATTAAAAATCGATTAGCAAGAACCTGGATTCCTTTTTTCAGCCGTTTTGGCAATTTTTTGCCGATTCAGGAATTGACTATTCCCCATATTTTAAGTCATGAAAATGCGGTGGTGATTTCACCAGCAGCGAGTGGCAAGACTGAGGCAGTTATTGCACCGCTTATTGAGAATCTGATTGAAAAAGATAGCTTTAATGCAGACCCGGCAAGTTTAAAAATACTTTATATATCACCGACAAGGGCACTGGTAAATGATTTGTACAGAAGATTAGTTGACCCCATTACTTATTGTGGTGTTAGTTTTGGTCGGAAAACAGGCGACAGACCAGGGCTTGATTATGAAAAACTTCCCAATGTTCTCTTAACGACTCCGGAGTCATTCGATTCACTTCTGACCCGTCATCCGAAGATTTTTTCAGGTCTTAAAAATGTAGTGCTTGATGAAATTCACCTTCTCGATAATACACCGCGAGGCGATCAGTTGAGAGTTCTTTTGAGGCGGTTACGAAAAATAAATGATAAACTTCAATACTGTGCGCTTTCTGCAACAATCGACGATCTGGATATCGGTTCCCGATACTTCCCCAATGCAAAGGTTTGCTTTTTGAAATCGACGCGCGAGATTGAATATTTATTAATACCAAATAAGAATTTTGTACAAAAGTTTTTCGAAATTGCAGCCCAGCAAGGACTGAAAAAGATTTTAGTTTTCTTTAATGCCCGAAGTCTGGCAGAAGCCTTTTCTCAGGAATTTAACTATCCACCTTTTCAAGATGCAATATTGGTTCACCATGCCAGTTTACAAAAACAACGCCGTGAAGAGGTGGAAAAACAGATGAATAATAGTAATAGGGCTATACTCTGTGCTACATCAACATTGGAATTGGGGATCGATATTGGTGATGTTGACTGTATTGTTCTTTTCCGTCCGCCATTTGATATTTCATCCTTACTCCAAAGGATTGGCAGGGGAAATCGTCGGACAAATAAACTCTTTGCAGTTTGTGTATACACGAATGAATGGGAAAAGATTTTGTTTGAGACATTTTTTGACTGCGCAATAAAGGGCAAATTATTTGAAAAGCGGTATCAACCGTCCTTGTCAGTGATACCTCAGCAGATATATTCCTATTTATATCAGCGCCGGCGTATTGGTGCAACATTGAAAAGTATTTACAGTATTTTAGTTCCGGTCTATACTGAAGAACAGGTCAAGACTGTATTTAAAAAACTTATTGATGACAGCATGGTAAAGGAAACCCGATCCGGGATCTATTTTGATTCTTATAATTTGGAGAAAAAAATTGAGTGGGGGAAAATCCATTCTAATATTGCAGAAGTTTCATTTGGTGAATATGATGTGTATAATGTTGGTAGTGGTAGATTAATCGGCAGGATTTATTATTTGAAGAAAAGATTTATACTTGGCGGACGTTGCTGGGAAACTGCTCAGATTGTAGAAAAAGAAAAGAAGGTATATGCAACTTTTATAGGTAATGCGCCAGTAGTTGCAAAGGTGTTTGAAGGTAAGGGTGCTGGGAACTATAATTATCTTCTCGCACCAGTGTTAAAGAAAAGAATTTTTCCGGAGATGGATATAAAGGAATTCCCTTTAGCGTTTGATGGTACTAATACATTAATCTTACACTTATTTGGTAATTTATATGGATTTATTATTGCTGATAGTTTAGATGAACAGGGGATTGATGCAATGGATGTTGAGGGGAAGATGCTCGTATTGAACAGATATCAGATAACAGATGGAAGATTTCCATTGCCTGAAGTAGATTCTATTAAAAAAATAATAGGCAGAAATATTGCCAGGCTTGAGGATGCATTGGGTAGTGGTGCATATTTTTATGACCTGCCTGGTAAGTACCGGATTGAGGATCATTATTTGAGTTTAGACATCTCGGGATTCTTAGATTTTTTATCATCAATAAAACTGGTTAATGTAGATATGCAGGATTTTAAGAAGGGACTTAAGAAATTGAAATAAAAAACAATAGGGACTTCAGAAAATTGGTTCTTGATTTTTAGAGAAACATAGGTACAATTTAACAATAATAATTTGATGTAGAAAAAAGGAGGTGATAACTTGAGCAGACAAGGTATGTAAAAAATTGAGAGTCAGAAACAAAATAAAAAAGGAGAAAAAAATGAATAATAAATACTTGATAGGACTAATAGTCTTATGCATTGGGATTGCCAGTGCTAATCCTGGTTTTGTATTATCAATAAGACCAGGAAAAATAGTGGAAGGATTTGGATTAGGTTGCAAGTTTGGTGGATTTGTGCCTGAATTTGGAGTCGATTTCGGTAGTGGTTCATTTACAACGAAGTCTACTACTGAAACACCGGACACCACATATTCATCAGAATTCAAAGCGAGTGCCACTGTTATTGTGCCGCATCTTGGATTCAAATATCTTTTTGGTACGAAAGATCTACATCCTTATTTAGGGATGAGTTTTCTGTACACCTTTGGAATGGCAAGTGGCGAGATCGATGGGGTGGAAGATGAACAGACCTCAAAGCTGCTTGAGGATGCCTTATCCGGCAATTTGGGCATCGGATTTTGTTTTGGTGGAGAGTACTTCTTCAGTGAGCAGTTCTCTTTTAGTGGCGATGTAGGTTTCACGTACTACATGGGTTCTACTAAAACAGAATATGAATATACACCAGGATACCTTGATATTCTTGAAAATTCTCTGGGCTTGGGATTAACCAATGTAAATTGGGGGCTTAATTTTTATTTCTAATCAGGATGTAATGTCAATGGGTGGCACAGCAGAAACCTGTGACCACCCATTGACAGCACAATAAATGTGAAGATAATCATCAAGGCAGAGTTGGTGTACTGATAAGGAGGCATAAAATGAAGAAAATATTATTGGGATTATTATGTTTATCCGTAATATTTGTTATTGATTGTGGTGGCAGTGCTGTAATACTTGATTCACCAGAGATAACTATGGTGGTGATGCATGAGACATCTGTGACTGCGACGTGGGCGGCGGATACATCAATAGAAAACCATGGAGATTTTCAGGGTTATAATGTTTACGTATACACTGACTCAAGCGAACTTCTAATCGAGGATGGTGAGGATCTTAATAAACATAATGCTGATGTAATCACAGATAATTCCTATGAAGCTATAAATTTAAACCAGGATTCAGTATACTGTATCCAGGTGAGAACGGTCAATATTGATAATAAGGTTGGGGATTATAATGATTCTGTACCATTTGTTAAGGCATCGCCAAGACCAGAGTTCACGGTGACACTTATGGCGGAGAGATGGGATATATCAGGTGTTGACGATAGCTGCGCAGTTAGATTTTCAGATGCCATCATAATGGCTGATTCGGCAATGTCGAATGGTGGTGCTGATATGTGGGCACTTAATGATTCAGTGATTGCATTTTCTTTTAACTCGCCAAATACTCATTCTCAATATGGAGCTAACACGCGCACTACACATTTTGTTAATCTTGGGAACTATGAGTTGTACTCCATTTTTGAGGTTAGCACAGAACCATCAGAGAGTTCTGTAGGTATTCTCGAAGGCGATTTAGTTATTGCAAAGACTCAGGATGGTAACTATGTTAAGATCTATATAGATGCAATCGACGATACTCTCTTTACTGTTACTATATTATATGCCTATCAGAATATTGCTGAATTCCCGTACTTTTAACTCTATCGTTATTTTTGTAAGCAAGGCTACCCATTACAATACGTAACGGGTCAAGAAAGCCTTGCCCTACGATTAAAAAAAGTGTTTCTGATGGTTGATATTACCAATATCAAAGTCCTTGAAATGGAAAATTAAATTTAGTTATTGAGATTTGGACATTGTTTGTAATTTGGTGTTTGTATTTTGTGATTTTTCCTCAAAATAGGTAGTTAGACTTTTAGGTCTCTGTGTCAATCCATTTTAGATAGGAATTTAGCCCTTTATCTATTTCCCATGAAATAATTTCCGGTACTTCATAGGGATGGTTATTTTTTATATAAATTTCAACTTTCTTATAATTTCTTTTTGTTGTTTTAATAAATACACCGTATTCTGGATTTTGTTCAATCTCGCCTTTCCAAATATAAATTGACGACAATTTGAATATGTTGCCGCAGGCAACCATTCTATTTTTAATCAATCCTTTTATAATCCGCTTTGCTGTTTTTAAATTTGGGAATGTTGTGTAAACTACAATAAAAGATGTTTTTATTGGAGTCTCCACAAGAGTAACATGGTGACGTTAAAGTATATTAGAAGCGTCGTTGTATCGAGGATTGTTGCGATTAGGGGTCCTGACATTAATGCGGGGTCAACACCCAATTTTTTAAATATTATCGGTAAGATACCACCAAGTGATGTTGCAATTATGATTGCTGCGATCATTGCAATGGCAACGGTGAAGCCAAGCATTACATCACCCTGTAGAATAATTGCACGAAGCGCAGTTATTACACCGGCAACAACACCCATTAAAATGCCGATCAAAAATTCTTTTTTGATGACATGCCAGATATCGCTCAATTTGATTTCACCAGTAGCAAGGCCTCTTACAACTACTGTTGCAGCCTGTGTACCAGCACTGCCGCTTGTGTTCATTAATATAGGTATGAAAAAACTCAGTGTAACAATACTCGAGAGTAAGAATGAGAAGTGTTCAAGAACACTTCCCGAGATAAATCCAGCGAGGGCAAGAATGATTAGCCAGATAACACGCTTTTGAGCGACCCTGAACGGGCTTGCGGATAAATACTCATCAGTTCCCCCGGCAGCGCCAAAGCGGTAAATATCTTCACTCGCTTCTTCTTTTATAACATCAAGGACATCATCGACTGTAATCACGCCTTTTAATCTGCCAAGTTTATCTAAAACCGGTAGAGATGGTTCGTCATATTTTTCAAAGACATGGACAACATCTTCCTGATCCATATTCAGATGAACACTGATGATATGAGTGTCCATTATTCGTGAAACTTTCCTCTGCGGATTTGTTGTTAATAGATCTTTTAATGGAATCGTTCCCTGTAAACGGTTCATTTTGTCAACGACATATATATATTGTATAAAATCTATATCCTTAGCTTTATTTCTTAATTCTCTAAAAACATATCCTATTTTTACATCTTCAGGAACAGTAATATAATCAGTAGTCATCAATCCGCCAGCAGTATTTTCTTTGTATGCAAGGAGTTCCCGCGTTCTTTTTTGCTCATCTTCATCGAGCAAGGGAATTAACTTTTCAGTTTCCTCATCGGGCAGGATAGCAAAAAGGTCAGTACGATCATCGGGCGACATTTCATTCAGAACAGCTTTTTTCTTTTCAACAGATACAGTATTCAGGATTTCTATCATTTGGTCTTCTTTTAAGGATTCAAAAATGTCGGCAGCAAATTTTATATCTAAGGCGTTAAATAGTATTAGCTGTTCATCAAGGGTCAGTTCTGACCATATCTCGGCAATGTCGGCAGGTTCAAAATATGAAACTACTTTTCTTATTGGACGTTTTTTCTTGGAGGAGATTAACTCCTTAATCTCTGGTAGAATGACTCGCATAAAATAGTTTATTCTAAAAATTGATATAGTCAACCCCGTACCTTTACTTATCTCTAAATTCCGTTAGACATAAACGCCCCGCACCCTGTTTTGCTTAATGTGTATGCATTGATTGTGCATTTTGTAGAACCTCAAGAATAAATAGTGGTTTATCTGCATACTTATGCAAAACAAGGTGCGGGGTAAAAAGGTTCAGAGAAGGTGATAAAGGGCAAGAATGAAATGTTGACAATTATTATTTGTTTGATATAATGTAATAGTGAGTAAAACAATAAAAGGTGATGCTTTAACAGATTTTAAGGAATGCACACAGATACATGGTTTTTTATCCGTTTACCCGGTTAGAGAATATTTTTACAGTCTACAGGATACGACCATTGAAACAGAAGTCTCTAACAGGGTTTACATCTGCGATTATCCGTTTGAATCAACAAATAACCGAACGAGGTGAGGTTATCTTGATAAAGGAGAGGACAAATATGCGTTGGTTGAACGCGAGACGGATTAGTACTTTTACTAATGATCCGTATGCTGGAAATCCAGCGTGGGTAGTAATTAGCATTGATGAACCACAAGATGAGAAAAGGCTTCAAATATTAGCAAGCGAATTGAACCCAGTCTCAGATACTGTTTTTGTCTTCCCGGGAACAGAAAGTTCTGATATTCATCTCCGCTTTTTCAGCCAATCTGAAGAGATAAATTTTTCCGGGCACGGAACAGTAGCAGCATATCATGCGCTGGAACATGAGGGTTTAATTAATTTTACTGAACCAATCACCCTGGTCAGGCAGAAGACAAAAACCGGCATTCAACATATTGAACTACGAGTGAAGGATAAGAAAATTGAAAGGGTTACTGTTTCATTGCCGATGCCACAGTTTATAAGTATGCCACTTGAGGTGAAGTCAATAGCGACATTTCTTGGCATTTCACCGATTGATATATTAGATGCTGCGCATCCGATAGGGGTTGTTGCATTATCAGGATGTAGTAATATAATTGTTCCAGTAAAATCGTGCAATTTTCTTTTAAATATTGAGCCAAATTTCCATTTAATGAAAGATTATTGTGATCGGTTTCATTTAACAGAAGTTGTTGTTTATTGTCTTGATACAATGGATAAGGATAATACAGCCCATATACGGCATTTTGCTCCGTCCATCGGTATAAATGAAGACCCGGTGTCAGGTGTAGGTAGTGCTTCATTAGCTTGCTATTTAGTCCAGAACCGCATTGTTTCAATTGAAGAAATGACTCGAATGGTCATGGAACAGGGTTGTTTTATGAAGAGGCCTGGTATCGTCTATACTCATGTCTATACTTATAAAAATCAGATACTAAAGGTTTCATTTGGCGGTCAGGGTGTTGTGACTTTTGAAGGTCAGGTACTATTACCTAAGGGATAACCCCGCACCTTGTTTTACTTAATGTGTACGCATTGATTACGCATTCTGTAGAACTCCAAGAATAAATAGTGGTTTATCTGCATACTTATGCCGAACAAGGTGCGGGGTTGACACCTACATAAGGCTGGATATAATTGCCCATGCGAGATATTTGGGAAAGTAGGACTTCATTTATCTTAGCATCAATAGGTTCAGCCATAGGTCTGGGCAATATCTGGCGTTTTCCCTATGTGTGCTATGAAAACGGCGGCGGGGCTTTCTTAATACCCTATCTCATTGCACTTCTTACAACAGGTATCCCATTAATGATTCTTGAGTTTTCCCTCGGACACAAATTCGCCAAACCGGCGCCAGCTGCGCTAGGTCATATCAAGAAGCGTTTTGAAGTACTCGGTTGGTTCGCCCTGCTCATTGGTTTTGGTATTGTCACGTACTATGCTGTTATTATGGGATGGTGCTTTAATTATCTCGGTTATTCCTTTAATCTTGCATGGGGGCAGGATACTCAAGCGTTTTTCTTCAATCAATTCCTGCAGATATCTGAATCGCCAATGCAAATAGGTGGTGTACAGTGGATGATAGTACTGGGATTGGTCCTGACCTGGATTTTTGTTATCGCGGCCATTTGGAAAGGTGCAAAAACTGTCGGAAAGGTAGTGTACTTCACCGTAACCATCCCATGGATTATCTTAATAGTACTTGTTGTCAGAGGAATAACGCTCCCCGGCGCAATCGAAGGTCTGAAATTCTATCTCACACCTCAATTCAGTGCATTACTCAATTACAAGGTATGGCTTGCGGCCTATTCTCAGGTTTTCTTCTCGCTCACCATAGGCTTTGGTGTTCAAATCACCTATGCCAGTTTCTTGAAAAAGGAATCCGATATTGTGAATAACGCATTTATTGTAAGTTTTGCCAATAATGCAACGTCCTTTATCGGTGGTCTTGCAGTATTTTCAGTCCTTGGATACTACGCTCATCTAAGCGGTCTACCAGTAAGTGAGGTAGTGGAATCAGGACCACAGCTGGCATTTGTAACTTATCCAACAATTATTGGTTTACTCCCGGTTGGGGCGAGTATTTTCGGCATACTTTTCTTCCTTATGCTTTTGACCTTAGGTATTGATTCTGCATTCTCATTGGTTGAAGCTGGAGCGGCTTCGGTGATCTATAAATTCAAGATAAAACGTATTCATGCAAATATTGGTTTTGGTATCTTCGCTCTTGTAGTTGGAATTCTCTACACGACAAAAGCTGGTTTGCATTGGCTTGATATCGTGGATCATTTCATGAACAACTTCGGTTTGCTCATTGTCGGTATCATTCAGTGTATCGCAATCGGTTATTTCTATAACACTAAAGAGATGAGGGAATATGCGAACAGTAAATCCGATTTCACGATTGGACGATGGTGGGAGTTTTCAATCAAGTACTTAACACCAATTGTTGTAGGCATTCTTTTCCTCACGAATATCTATGATCGTATCATGTCATCCTATGGCGGTTATTCACGTATGCCTGAATTTCTGGGTGGATGGTTAGTCTTGATCGTCTTCATCGCAGTTGCCGTCATTCTGTATAAAATAAAGAGGAGAGAATAATGCCGATATCTGCATGGATCATGTTTTCTGTTACAGTACTCATCCTTTTCGGTGGTATTGTGCTGTGCCTGTTTAAAATGAAAAGAAAATAGGAGCCGATTCCAAAAACAGAATATCATTCATTGAAACCGACTCCTAATATCTATTTTCGATATTTCTTTGTACCTTCTTCATAGAGATCGCCGCCGTGTGTATCATTAGCGACGATGACTGGAAAGTCTTCAACCTCGAGTTCCCTTATTGCTTCAGGACCGAGATCTTCATAGGCGATTATCTTGACTGCCTTAATATTTTTGGCAATCAGGGCAGCCGCACCACCCGTTGCAGCAAAGTAAACAGCCTTATGTTTTTCCATAGCTCCGCGTACTTCTTTTGAGCGGGTACCTTTGCCGATCATGCCTTTCAGTCCAAGCGAAAGGAGAACCGGCGTATAGGGATCGCAGCGGCCAGAGGTCGTAGGTCCGGCAGGACCGATAACATAACCCGGTTTTGCTGGTGCTGGTCCAACATAATATATAATTTGTCCTTTTATATCGAATGGAAGGGATTCACCCTTCTCGATAAGATCGATGAGGCGCTTGTGTGCTGCATCTCGCGCAGTATATATCTTGCCGGTGATGAGTACACTATCGCCAATTTTTAAGCTCTGAACATCCTCATCAGAAAGCGGGGTTTTTATTTTGATGGGTTCAGCCATAATGCCTCCTTAAAAACGACTTCACTTTGTTCAGTCAAATCCTAATTTCAATCCTGAATCAAGTTCAGGACTAAATCCTTTACCCCATGAAATACAGCCTTCCTTGAAGCATTTTATCTTCTCTAACTTTGATTGTTTTCCTTTTTCATTTCCCATAGTTAGATTACTCTTATTTCACGGGGTGAATAATATCTAAATCCAAATGAACAAAATTCAAAATTCCGATCTCTACCCGAGAATTCTTGCAAAATAGGATTATGTTTTGAATATTTGAGTTTAGGAATTTGAATTTGTTTAGAGTTTAGGATTTCGGATTTAGAATTTGCATAAGTGTTATTCAAATTCCTGTGGGTAAAAGATGATGACAACAAGTTCATTCTACTTTCAATTCCAAGCTACAACGTGACGCTCTTATGTCTTGCCGCGTGGCAATTCGTATTAACTGCAACTGGGAAAGATGCGATGTGTCGGGGGTGGACTTCAATGAAAACATCGAGCGCAGTTGTTCTGCCGCCAAGACCCATCGGACCAATACCGAGGTTGTTTATTTTTTCAAGCAGTTCTCGTTCAACGTCAGCATAGAATGGATCCGGGTTCCTTTGACCGATATCGCGCAAGAGAGCTTTCTTGGCGAGGAAAGCAACGTATTCAAAGGTTCCGCCAATACCAACGCCGATGACTGTGGGTGGACATGGATTCGAGCTTGAACGCGTTACACGGTCGATGACAAAGTTTTTCACACCTTCAATACCGTCAGCCGGTTTCATCATTTTCACTTCGCTCATATTTTCACTACCACCGCCCTTTGGGGCAACCGTGATTTTTATTTTGTCACCAGGTACGATCGACGTATGCACGATGGCTGGTGTATTGTCGCCGGTATTCTTTCCTTTCACAGGATCGGAAACAATTGATTTTCTCAGGAATCCTTCAGTATAACCTTTTTTTACTCCATCATTGATTGCTTTAATAATATTGCCTTTGACATGAGCGTCTTCACCCATCTCCAGAAAAACGACAGCAAAGCCACAATCCTGACAGATTGGGATTTTTTCCGTTTTTGCAATTTCAGCATTCTTGAGCAATTGACCTAAGATATCCTTACCAGTTTCGGATTCTTCTTTTGCCAAAGCCTGCTTAAGTACGTTGACTACATCGTCGCCCAGATAGTAATTAGCATCCATACACAGGCGAGCTACTGCATCTACAATGGTGTTATAATCAACTTCTCTCATTTAGCCTCCTTTTTATTTAGCCTGCGGCTAAATACACGGATTTCCACAGATCCCCATCTCCTTGTCTTTATAATTCCCGCATCCAAACCTAAACCAATTAACCAATTATTTGGTTGGTGAAAGAACATAGACGGTTGTCTTTTCAGGCAAACTTTCTTTCGTAACCTCGAGTTCACGATCTATTTTTTCTACTTCTTTGCCTTGCACAAAATCGTCAATAGCCGCGATTGGAAAACCACATTTATCAGTTTTAAAATGCATGGGAATGACGATTTTGGGTTTAAGAGTTTTGATGACACTCTCTGCTACTTTGGCGTCAATTGTGAAGTAGCCGCCAACCGGAATGAATAGAACATCAACATTGCCTATGCCTTCGATTTCTTCGTGACTCAGATCATGACCAAGGTCTCCGAGATGGACGATGTTCATTCTGTCAATGATCATATTGAAGATGATATTGGTACCGCGTTCTTTACCCTTGCTCGTATCATGATAGACATTGACACCGCTGATTTTTATGTCTTTTATGACCCGGGCATCAGCACTTTTTACAAAGGTTGGATCACCGTTTATTTTGGTTTCGTTATGGTCGTCATGTTCGTGCGAAATTGTGACGATATCAGCTTCTTCGGTTATTTGATCGTACTTTATGCCGCCATCAAAACAACCAGGTTTATAGGGGTCAGTTATGATTCTGACGCCAGTATCTGAGGTTATTAGGAAAGCCGCATGTCCTAGAAATTTGACCTTCATGATAACTCCTTTCTTGTACAAACAAAATGTTCTGTAATATCTTTATACTTGTACTTGTTTCGTGCATTCGAAACTGAGTTATTATATAGAAATTGCGCGGAAAATCAAGGGGGATAGTGAGCGAAATAGAAATCAGCATTGACTTATTGTGGATAATAAGTAAAATAGACTATGTCGTTGCTTACTGATTTAATTGAGAGACTTCAGTGGCTGCCTGGTATCGGTAGAAAAACTGCTCAGCGCCTTGCTTTTTACCTACAAAAAATGGATAAGGCAAAAGTACAGGAATTGACCGATGCAATTACGCGAGCGCGCTTGCATCTTAATGAATGCTCGATATGCCATAATTTAGCAGAACATAATCCCTGCGAGATTTGTGAGAATGTGTCCCGGGATAAAGAATGTATCTGCGTCGTGGAACAACCTTCTGATGTGATGGTTATTGAGAGAACGGGTGAATATAGAGGTCTTTATCATATTCTGCACGGTGTGATATCGCCGATTGATAATGTGGGTCCGGATGACTTAAGAATTCAGGCATTGCTTGAGAGAATAAATTCACAAAAAATCGATGAAGTAATTATTGCAACAAATCCTACAACTGAAGGTGATGTTACTGCAATCTATATTGCAAAACTACTTAAACATTTGAGTATTAAGGTAACAAGAATTGCCCGGGGATTACCCATGGGTAGTGACCTGGATCTTGCTGATATTACAACCCTCACCAGGGCATTGGAAGGAAGAAGAGAGATTTAATCCGCAAAACCTCCACCTTTGGTAGAGGAAACCCTAAATTCGATCCTGAATCAAGTTCAGGACTAAATACTTTACCCTATGAAATATAGTCTTCCTTGAAGCATTTTATCTTCTCTAACTTTGATTGTTTTCCTTTTTCATTTTCCATAATTAGATTACTCTTATTTCACGGGGCAGGCAATATCAAAATTCTAAATTCAAATGTTCAAAAATCAAACAAATTTCAAATTTGAAATAAACCCCGCTCATTTCAAATAAAGGTAAATTAATTTGTTGCATATATATATTGTAAATAAAGTATCTATAGATTCAAGAGTTTTGAATTTAAATATTCGAATTTGTTTCGGATTTAGATATTAGGATTTAGAATTTATCCGAGTGTCAACGAGGAACTTACCAGGTTGCTTTTCTTAAACCCGGTATTTCGCCTCTTAATGCGAGTTCACGCAGGCATATGCGGCACAGACCGAATTTGCGATAATACGCTCTTGCCCTACCGCATCTGAAACAACGATTATACTTTCTCGTTGAATATTTGGGAGGTCTTTTAGCCTTGTTTATCAAACATAACTTTGCCATTTATCTTCCTTTTTTTACGCTAATATTCACGAATCCGCTTTCAGCGGACACTAATTTACACGAATTCATTACCATCTCCGTGTCTCCTTGTCTCTTAGTCTCCTTGTCTTTATAGTTCCAGCTTCCAAATCTTAACCCAATAACCATATTTTACTTCTTCCTCGTGAAGGGTATGCCCATGCCTTCAAGTAAAGCCATGGCATCTTCATCATTTCTTGCGGTTGTGACAATGGCAATATCCATACCAAATATTTTTTTAACCTTGTCGTATTCGATTTCCGGAAAAATTGTCTGTTCAGTTAAGCCTAAATTGTAACAACCTCTACCATCAAATGAGTCTCTCGAAAAACCGCGGAAGTCCCTTATTCTTGGTGCTGCAACATTCACAAATCGATCAAAGAAATCATACATCCATGCACCTCTTAAAGTAATTTTCATACCGATAACCATACCTTTTCGGATTTTAAAATTCGAGATTGGTCTTTTTGCCTTTGTAGGAAGAGGAGCCTGGCCAGTTATTTTTGCCAGATCTGCTTTCACAATTGCCAGTATCTTCTGGTCACTTACTGCTGCGCCAAGACCGACATTGATAATTATTTTCTTTAATTCGGGTACCTGATAAATATTTTTATATCCCAACTGCTTCATTAACGTTTTTCTCAGTGTCTGGTTATAATATAGTTTTAATCTCGGTTTGTAAGCTGTTTTGCTCTTTTTATTCAATTATCTCTCCACATTCTTTACAAATTCTTACTCTTCTATCTTCAATTTTGTCTCTTTTTATCTTTGTTTTCTTCCCGCATTTTGAACAGATTAATACGAGATTGGAAATATGTATTGGTGCAGGTACTGTAACTATTCCTGAAGGTTTGGTCTGCGAGCGAGCGCGTTGATGTTTTTTAACAAGATTAATTCCTTCGATAATTGCCTGATTCTTCTCGGGAATTATTTCAAGAATTCTACCTCTTCTTCCCTTTTCTACACCGGTATTGACCTCAATCAGATCGTCCTTTTTAATATGGAATTTCACCCTATTTTTTTCCTTTAATTGCTTTTTCATTTTGTTA
>JAGMEL010000098.1 GCA_023128195.1 Caldifarciminota bacterium
GGATACGTGATTTTATAAATGCCTCCTCATATATTCTGGAGATATAGTTCATTCTGTACAATATTGCTATGTCCTGAAAACGAAACTGCCCTTTTTTCAATCCTTTGATCTCCTTGACAATATAATCAGCTTCATCCTTTGCGGATTTTGCTGCATAGACCAGGACATCACCGGATTCAGCAGTGGAGATTGCAGTACTTGTGCGAAGCATCAAGTTATTGGCAATTTCGAGAATGCTATGGGGCAGACGAAAACTCCGGGTAAGATAAAAGGTTTTTATATCCTTGTAGTCTTTTGGAATACGGTAGATCAATTCCCGGTCAGCGCCGCGCCAGGCATATATCGCCTGGTCTTCATCTCCGGTAAAAAAGATATTGTTTTTATAGATTAATGATATTAATTTATACTGGGCAGGGTTTATGTCCTGTAGTTCATCAATGAGT
The DNA here is from genome assembly GCA_023128195.1 of Caldifarciminota bacterium. GTDB lineage: Bacteria > Hydrothermota > Tepidihabitantia > SM23-42 > SM23-42 > SOIY01. The sequence continues at coordinate 444 of JAGMEL010000098.1, forward strand.
ATGTAATCGAACATATTTTGGTAATATTCTTTTATATCCTCGTTTTCCTCAAGCAGTTTAACAGCATGAAGAATCAAATCATCATAATCCAGGATATTTTTTTCCTTTAAATAAATTTGATACTTTTTATAAATTTTATGACAGAAGGATTCCCATTCATTTTTATGCCTGAATTTATCAGGTGTGATGCCTTTTGCCTTTAGATTCTCGATAAACTTCATAATTGCATTGATCCGGTATTTACCTGCTTTAATTTTCATTTCCGCAAATACTTTTTTTGGTTCGCTGATAATAAAATCTTCACTAATATCAAGTCTTTCAGCATCGCGGCGCAAAATTCTCAATCCGATCGTATGGAAAGTGCCAAGCCACAAATCATAAGTCGGGAAACTTGCGCTGCGTAGTAATCTATCTTTAATATCATTAGCTGCTTTTTTGGTAAAGGTGCAGACAAGAATCTTTGATACCGGGATACCTTTTTTTAATAATCGAGCAATTGCGCATGTGAGGGTGGTTGTTTTACCACAACCTGCCTGGCCAAGTAATAATACCTTGCCATCAATTGCATTTATTACATCAGCCTGAGCTGGTGTAATATTAAAAGTCTCTGTTTCTTTTTTGGGTAAGGTGAAACCCGACTCGACTTTTATAGTCTTACCATTTCTGGTTAATTTCTGTAATAATTCAGTTGCCGTAGGTCTTGATTCAGGGGTTAGGCTTAAACTCTTAATGATTGCATCTTCAACATACTCTGGCACATTAGGTCTTAAGATGGTTGGCGTAAGGAATTTGTTTTTTTCGATTTTTTCTCTTAAAGAATTAAGACTGTCTGCCAAAAATGGCGGCACACCGGTGAGGAGTTCGTAGAGCATGACACCGATACTCCAGATGTCGGATTTTTCACTGAAATTCCCAGACCAAACTTCAGGCGCCATGTAGATTGGTGTTCCTGCAGTAGATGCTGAAATAGAGCCTGATTTGATAAATCGCGCCAGACCAAAATCAGTTACCTTAACAATCTGTCTTCCTTTTTTCCCGGTAATTAAAATATTTTCGGGTTTCAAGTCCCTATGCAAGACATTATTTTTATGGGCATAATTGACTGCATCAATGATTTGTGCAGTTATGCTAATGGCTTTACCCGTATCAATTCCTTCATCAATTATTATATCCCTCAGAGTTTTTCCTTTTATATACTCCATTACAAGAACAAGTTTTTTCTCTACAAAATCGATATTATAAAATCGGACAATATTTGGATGGTTTAGTAAGGCAAGTAATTTTGCTTCATCCTTGAGCATTGAAATTTCTTCTTTTCTCATCCGGGAAATTTTGAGGGCAAAATTTTTGTCCAGCATTGTGTCACATGCTAAAAA
>JAGMEL010000099.1 GCA_023128195.1 Caldifarciminota bacterium
GCCAGCGCCTCGCCACGAAATCCATAGGTATTAATGTCCTCAATATCGTCAATCGTCCCGATCTTACTTGTGCTGTATCTTTCAATGGCAAGCAGGGCATCATCCCTGGTCATACCTATGGCATCGTCATTCACCAAACACTTTTGCTTACCTCCGTCTGTAATATCTATTTCAATCCGCTTTGCCTGGGCATCCAATGAATTTTCAACCAACTCCTTAATAACCGAGGACGGCCTTGATATAACTTCTCCAGCTGCGATCTTACCCCTGACCTCAGGTGATAAAATCTTGATTTTAGTCATAGTTAATTCCCCGCACTACCTCTATATCTCTTGCAATAGCCGCTCCCAGTGTTTCATTAGTTGGAAATCTTTCGATATTCCTGATGCGTTTGAATAATTTTATGGCAACCTCTTTTTTATAGAGATGACCAGAAAAACTGAGGAGATGAACTTCTAACAGATTATGCTGACAAAACATTGCACCGAGGAATTCTTTATTACGAATAAGAACCTTTACCTTATAAACGCCATCAAGCGGTATTAACTTCTCCCTTTTCACTTTAATATTAATCGTGGGAAACCCCAGTTTTCTTCCTTTTCCTTTACCCTTTATTACTCTACCCGTAATTGTATACTCCCTACCCAATAATTTATTAGCTGCTTTTATATGTCCCAGTAAAAGAAGCTCCCGAATACGCGTACTCGATATCGTGCCCTCTTCTTTAACTCGCGGAAGAATGCGTACTGAAAAATTATCAATTGCAAGTTGCAATAATAATTTAGCTGAGCCTTTTCTATCTTTGCCAAAATGAAAATTTTCGCCGATCACAACCGTAGAAGGAGAAATTTTTTCAGCAATTAATCTTACAAAATTTGCAGGTTTCAACTGTGAAAATTTTTCAGTAAACTTGAAGTAGTATATAAAATCCACTCCTAATTCCCTGAAAAATTCTTCTTTTTCATGTTTCACAGTGAGATAAATAATTGGGGCTGATTTTAATACAAAAAATGGCAGAGGCACAAAGGTTATAATCCCAACCTGCTTCTTAGGTTCAACCAATTTCTTTAAATATCTTACAATTTCTTGATGACCCCTGTGAACACCATCAAAACTACCAATACCACAGACAGAATCCTTGGTTATGGGATATCTCTTGTCAATTAGTATTCGCATTTTGTTATATTTCCCCCAAGGGAGGGAATAACAATATATCACCCATTTTTTTTGCACTGGCGACTTCGTATTTATTGATCCGTGTTCTTCGTAATGACAGCAATGTTGCTCCACAGCCCAACTTATTACCAAAATCAAAGGCAAGAGAACGAAGGTAGACACCTTTACCAACGACTGCATTGAATTTCAATTTTGGATAATCAAATTCAGTAATCTGGAAGGATTTGATAAACACCCTTCGCTTCTGTGGTTGTACATTAATTCCTTTACGGCTTAATTCGTATAATTTCCTACCACCCTGTTTAATAGCAGAAAACTTCGGTGGTATCTGTTCAATCTCTCCAGTAAACTCATTAGCAGTTCGGTTTAATTCCTCGAGTGAAAGATCTGCAGGGCTAAAGTTCTGTCCTGTATTCTCTCGTGAAGCAAAAATCCATTGTCCTTCATGTATTTTTTTTAATTTTCTACCACTTATATCATAGGTGTCGGTAACCATTCCGAGTATTATTTCGCCAATATATTCCTTTTCATTTTTTTGAATCTCTATGCATCTTTTTGTAGCCTTACCTATGAGAATAATCAATAAACCACTGGCAAAAGGATCCAGGGTGCCTGCATGGCCAACCTTCCTGTAATAACTTTTTAAAATTCGAACAATCTGAAAAGAGCTGAAACCAACTGGTTTATCAACTAACAAAATTTTATCGAGCATAATCTTTGATGATGAAACCTTCAAAAATTGGGGACTCGTAGGTAAAACGCCTTACGCCCAATTTATCCTGCTTGTCGAAGATATCGAGCACTGCGAGATGCCCTCGTAGCGATAGCGTACGGGGTGGAATGAGCAACTATTCCACTGGAACGCTCTATTCATCCTGTGGACTGCTAAACATATTCCACTGGGGCGTTCTACGCATTTTTCTTAATTTCCTTAAGTATTGCACGCAAAATTTCTTGTTTTGCCGTATCAATATTTTTTTTGATTTTTATACCAGCAGCAAGACGATGACCACCTCCGCCATATCTCCTTGCCAGTTTATCAACATCAATAACACCGTCACTGCGCAGACTGATTCGCGTTCCTTCCCTCTCTTCCCGTAAAAAGAATGAAACCCTAACATTTTTAATAGCTTGAAGAAAGGATACAAAATTTTCTGAATCTGGCATCCGGGCGCGACTTCTCTTTAACATATCCTGAGTAAGATACATAACACCAACACCATTTTTAATCTCTATTGTATTAAGAACCTTACTTAGTAATAGCGTACCACTGAGGGTCTTCGCGTTTAATTTTTTCACAAGTGAACCTGGCTTCACACCTGATTCAATCAATGCAGCTGCGATATCTAATGATTCCTTTGTGGTATTAGGATATACAAATCCACCAGTATCACTGTAAATCCCACAATAAAATATCTCTGCCAAAGATTTATCAACTTTTATCCGTAGTTTCTCAAACATTTGATAAATAATCTCGCAGGCAGACGATGCCTCTTCTTTGACAATTCTCAATTCTCCGAATGAATCATTACTTTTGTGATGATCAATATTTACAATTATTTTAGAATCCAATTTTGCCGATCTGAGATAATTCGAATCAGAGAATATCCTTGAGAGATCTGCTGAATCAACTGCAATCAATAAATCAAATTCAGGTATTTTCCTGACAAACTTCCATTCTCCCAAAAGAAAACGATACTTTGAAGGAATAGGCGAACAGCAATAAAGTATCGGTTTTTTGCGTTTAAAATGTTTTACCAGATAAGCACAGCTCAAAGCTGCTGAAAGACCGTCACAATCAGGATCAAAATGAGTAGCGATTAAAATTCGCTTGCTATTCTTTATTATCCGTACTAATTGTCTTAAACAATTCATCGATTTTTTTTCCATGTTCATAACTATCGTCAATCTCGAATACGAGATCGGGAATTGACCTCAAGCTTACACGATGTGCCAAAATGCTCCGGATATAACCTTTTGCCCTTATCAATGTCTTATAAGTTTCTGCCTTATTATCCAAACTCGAAAAAAATACTGTCGCTACTTTTAAATCAGAGCTTACAACCACATTCGTAATAGTAATAAAACCGAGCCTGGGATCACCTATCTCCTGTGTAACTATATTTGATATTTCACGTTCTAATACTGAAGCTACTCTTTCTTTTCTCATTATATGATGTGTAGTTCAAAATCTAATAATGTTACTGAATGCACCCTATCTATAAAATCTATAACCTTCTTCATTGTTGAATCCACCACTGATTTATCATTACAGCATGTTACAAAACATAACTGAGTTCTCTGCCATAAAGATAAATCACCAAATTCACATAGAGCAATATTATAATGATTCTTCAATCTTTCTTTCAGACTTTTCACCACTCTTCTTTTGTCTTTAAGCGACTGACAATTATCAATATGAAGATCTAATTTACCCTGGCCAATAAAAAACTTATCTGCCATTTACCTTTGATATTTCCTCTATTTTATAGAATTGAATGGTATCACCTTTTTGCAAATCACCTGCATTTTCAAGACTCACACCACATTCATAACCAACAAGAACTTCTTTAACATCTTCTTTGAATCTCTTTAAAGAAACAACCTTGGAGGCTAAAACTTCTTTTCCATCTCTAATAACGTGTGCAACGGCGTTCCGTATAACCCTACCATCCTTTACATAACAACCGGCTACAAGACCGAGTTTATGGATATTAAAAACCTCTCTCACTTCAGCCTCACCAATAAGCACCTCTTCCAGTTTCGGTTCCAACATACCCAACATAGCAGACCGCAAATCATCCAATGCCTCATAGATCAAACGGTATGTACGAATTTCAACACCCTCACGTTCTGCCGATTCAAAGGCATTAGTACTCGGGCCCACGTGGAATCCAACACATATTGACCCTGTAACTCCAGCAAGGAGTATATCCGAAACATTTATATTTCCGACACCTTTATGAACAACCCTGATACTTACATCCTCCGTACTCAATTCATTTAATTTTTCGTCGAGTACTTCTACAGAGCCAGCAGAATCTGCTTTGAGAACAATCTTTAACTCCTTAGTCTCACCTGCCTTAATTTTTTCCTGCAGCTCGAGTAAAGTTACTTTTGATTTTGCTTTCAATTTTCGGCTCCTCTCCATGAGCTGTCTTTGATAAGCAATTTCTCTTGCCCGCTGTTCATTATCTGCTACGAGAAAAATTTCACCAGCCTGAGGCAAACCGCTAAATCCCAGAACTGATACTGGCGTTGAAGGTCCGGCTTTATCAATCTTGTTCATCTTATCATCAAACAATTCTCTAACCCTCCCAAAATGGGGACCGCATACAAATGGATTACCTTTGTGAAGTTCACCTTCCTGCACGAGAATAGTAGAAACATTACCTTTTCCTCGATCGAGTCGGGCTTCTATTACAACACCTTTTGCGGCTTTCTCAACCGGCGCCTCTAATTCTAATTCCTCCGCTTTAACAAGTATCGCATCTAATAAATCGGGCATTCCAACGCCTTTTAATGCCGATGTTTCAACAGATATAGATTTTCCTCCGAATTCCTCGATAATAACATTTGCCTTGGCAAGTTGAGTTTTAACCCTATTAACATTTGCGTTCGGTAGATCAATTTTATTTATACATACAATTATTGGCACATAGGCAGCACGCGCATGGTCAATTGCCTCAACAGTCTGAGGCATAACACCATCATCAGCGGCAACAACTAAAATAACGATATCAGTAACCTGGGCACCCCTTGCTCTCATAGCAGTAAATGCCTCGTGCCCTGGCGTATCAAGAAAAGTAATAATTCTATCATTGTAGGTAATCTGATATGCCGCCATCCGCTGGGTAATCTTACCATACTCCTCTTCAACAACACGAAGTTTTGTAATTGCATCGAGAAGTGTTGTCTTACCGTGATCTACATGGCCCATAATAGTTACAACCGGAGGCCTCTCAACCTTCTCAACATCACGGGGAGTTGTAATTTGCTCTTCTGCTGACATAAGCTTTATTTTATATTCAAATTCATCACAGAGTAGTGTAATAGTATCGAGATCAAGACGCTGATTCAAACTAACCATCAACCCCATATCAAGACATTTTTTAATTACATCACTTGTTGGCATCTTCAAAGCCTGAGACAACTCAGCCACAGTCATGAAATCTACCACTTCAACAAGTTTTTCTGTAGGTTCGGGCTCAAGCTTCACGGATACTTCACGCTTGTAGTGTTTTCTGGACTCCTTTTTTTCCAATTTAGCAAACGTTGATTTAACCGTTTCTTTTATTGCCATCGTATCGATTTTTTTCTTTTTCACCTTAACTTTTGGTTTAGTATAACGACGCGTGAATTCTTTTTTGACCCGCTTTTTCCCTTCAGAAATTTTTGCCCTGACCTTTTTTATATCTTCTTCAGAAAGTATCGACATATGACTCTTGACTTTAATGCCAATTTCTCCAAGTAATTTTATTAGCGCAGCGCTCGATAGACCCAGATTTTTTGCTACTCTATGAACTTTTTTCTGTGGCATCTTCTTTCTCCTCTTCGCCCTTATGTCCCAAAATCTCTAATATGTTCGCTACACTTTCATCATCAAGCTTCAAAAGAAATTTCAATTCTTCAACCGGAGCCTTAAGCACACTTAGAACATTAACATAACCCTTTTCGACCATCAATTTCTTCAAGGCTGGCTTCAATCCCTTTACTTTTTTGATCTCTATCTTAGCTAATGCTTTTTCCGCAAGTTCTTTGTTGTATTCCGAAACCTTTTTAATCTCTATCTCTACTTCACAAAGCTTCGAAGCAAGATCAACATTTACACCATTTTTCCCAATCGCTTTAGAATAATCATCATCTGATACAATAGCTGCTACCTGACCTTCATTAATGGTGATTACCTCGTTTATCTTAGCAGGCGATAAACTCCTGGACACCTGAAGGTTCGGGTCTTTGCTCCACTGAATAATATCAATACGCTCACCAGACAGCTCTTTAACTATTAACTGAATTCGACTGCCACGATAACCAACACAGGCACCAATTGGATCAATCTTTGGATCAAGTGTCTGAACTGCTACCTTTGCTCTCACTCCAGATTCACGTACGATTTTAACTACCTGAATCAAACCTTCTTTTATCTCAGGAATCTCATAATATAGTAAACGTTCCAAAAATCTCCAGTCAGTCCTGGACAGGATAATCTGGGGTCCCCATTTAGCACGGTCAACCCGTGCGACGACCGCCCGAATAGGTGAATCCAAACGATAATGCTCACTTCTCATCATACCATAAGATGGAATTGTTGCCTCAACCGGGCCCAAATCAACAAGCACTTCATTACGGCTAACAACCTTAACTATACCTTTTACGATTTCGCCGACCTTCTTGTCATACTCAACCATAATTCTATTTCTCTCTGCTTCACTAACCCGCTGTGTAAGCGTCTGCTTAACCGATTCAATCGCACTTCGACCCAAATCAGCAAGCGCAATCGGTATCCGGAATTCATCCCCAATTTCGTAATCTTCCTTCTTCTGCCTGGCTTGTTCTAAGGATATCTCTTTATCAACACTCTCAACATTCTCAACAATCTTCTTTATAATAAAAATTATTATGTCGCCTGTTGATTTATTAATCACTACCTCGGATTCAACCTCCTTACCAAACTTTCTTTTTACACCATTCTTCACTGCCTCAGCAAGGGACTCTATCACAAAATCGAACTTTACACCTCTGGCCCTTGCAATTGATTTTATATTTTCAACTATTAAACTATCTTCGTTTACCATATTCTAATTCCTCCACAACCTTTGCTTTTAATATTGAAGCAAAAGGGACAAAATTTTCGCCAAGATCTGTAGCAACTACAATTCCATTTTCTTTAATATTTCTGAGGTAACCCCTTATTTTCTTATCCCCAGTATCTATTTCCACAAGCTTACCAACTACCCAAAGATAATGCTCGGAACGTTTCAAGGATCTCTCAATACCCGGTGAAGAGACCTCGAGGCTATATGGGAAAATAATAACATCGGAATCATCAATAGTTTCAGAAATCATTCTGCTAACCTTCTTGCAATCATCAATAGTTATTCCCCCTTCTTTTTTATCAATGAAAATTTTAAATGTCTTAGATACTTCATTAAAATGTATATCATAAAACCGTAGACCTAAATCATCCAATAAATCTTTTATTATATTTGAAATTTCTTCTAAATCAAAATTATCATCCATTTAGCCTCCGATATAAAATATCCTTTGATTCTAAACACTTATCTGCAATCAAATTTTTATTGACCTCAAAGACCTCTTTTGTTTCACGCAGAGATACATCGAACTTATTATTCTTTATTCCTTTCGGGCCAATAGTCAAACGTATTGGGATACCTAAAAGTTCCGAATCATTAAATTTTATGCCCGCCGAGATATCGCGGTCATCAATAATAATCGAAAAACCGCCTTTAGTCAATGCCTGAATAATTTCATCAGCAGCTTTTGCAATATCCTTGCTTAGGGGATTTAAAATAATAACATAAACGTCATAGGGTGCTATTGAAATAGGCCAGACAGCGCCGTGCTCATCCCCTCTCTGTTCACAAATACAAGCCATTATACGTTCCAGACCAATACCATAGCTCCCCATCACAACAGGTTTTTCCACACCGTTTTCATCCAGAAATTTTGCGCCGAGTGTCTCAGAATATCTTGTCCCCAATTTAAAAATATGACCAAGCTCAAGCCCGTTATACAATTCAAGTTCACCCTGACACTTAATGCATTTATCACCAGACTTTACTTCCCTTAAATTTAAAAATTCTTTCACCATGATATCCCTTTCTAAATTCAACCCCCTGATATGATAATTATTTTTGTTTGCACCGGTAATCATACCCTTAGCACCTTTTAATAGTTCATCCGCATAAAGATCTATATCTTCTTTTCCTAATGGTCCTATATAACCAGGCTCTGCACCAAAATATTTGATAATCTCCTCCGAGGTAGCTGGTTCATAGGAAAACCCAAACCTATTCGTTATTACATCCTCATTTATATCATAATCGCCCCTGAGCAGAATAAGAATGGGCTTTTTATCTGCTGCAGTATAGAACATACTTTTCACAAGATTTTCTGGTTTAACATTTAAGAAACCGCTTACCTCTTCCACACTTTTCTTTCCCGGTGTGTGAACTTCATTAACCTTGGAATCCTCGAATTTAGCAAATTCAGCTCTCCCTTTAGCAACTTCCAGATTTACTCGATAATCACAATTCTTACATGCGACAATAGTAGCCTCACCACCTTCTCCCTTCGCTACAAATTCTTTTGATTCACCAGTTCCCATAACTCCACCTGCGGCATCAACAATTTCAAAATCAATTCCACAGCGTTTGAAGATTTTTGTATAAGTCTCTTTATGAAGATTGAAACTCTTATCAAGACCCTGTTCATCCCTATCCAGACTGTAGGAATCCTTCATAATGAACTGACGTGAACGGATTACTCCAAACCTCGGTCGTTTTTCATCACGAAATTTTGTTTGGATTTGATACCAGATTTGAGGCAGATCGCGATAAGAACGGATACTTTTACGAGCTATCTCCGTAACAATCTCTTCATGGGTCGGGCATAAGCAGTAATCCCTATCTTTCCGATCCTTTAACCGAAACATCTCATCGCCATATTCTTTCCAACGACCCGACTCCTCCCAGATCTCTTTTGGCGAAATTGCCGGCATCAATAGCTCTTGCGCACCAATTCTATCGTGTTCCTCACGGATTATATTACTAATTTTCATAAGAATACGCCAGCCGAGCGGAAGATAAATATGAACTCCTGCAGCAAGTTGTTTTATGAAACCACCCCGTAGGAGAATTCGATGGCTCTTGCTTTCAGCTTCCTTAGGATCTTCACGTAATGTTGCAATTAAAGACTTGCTAAATTTCATAACGTTTAGTATATCATAAATTCTTAACAAAGTCAATGCTCGAGAGTTTAAAAAAAATCAATTTTATGCTCTCTGATATATTGACGCAGAAGATTTTGCGGTTATAATTTTACATGGTTATTGGTCCTGTGTGGCTTATGCAACCCATTCCATATTTTGGAGAAAAGATAAAGGGCGAATGGATTTATGAACCAAAGATCGATGGCTGGCGGATGCAGATTTTACGCTATCCAAAGGGTCATGTTGAATTTTGGGGCAGACGACTTGAGCGTAAGCCAAACTGGTCTGAAAAGTTATTCCGGCTTGTTACATTAGCAGAAAAAATTTTACCAAAAGGAATACTAATTGATTGTGAATTATATTCAAGTGGAGGCAGGCGTTTCATACCATCACTCTTTGCTAAAAAACCAAAGGTAAAACCAATCATCTTTGTATTTGATATTATGTTCTTTGGCAACAATAGTATCTGTGAATTACCCTTAAAAAAAAGAAAGAGCATACTACAAAAACTCAATTTGAACAAACCCTTTTACGCGGTTAATGGCAAGCAATTGACTGATCTTAAGAAAAATTATAACGCAGAGGTAAAAAAAGGAAACGAGGGGATTGTTATAAAAAAACTCGATTCACCTTATCTTACTGGTAAAGAAGCGCCAATCGCCACACAATATTGGAGGAAGATAAAATAAGAAGGCAGAAGAAGGCTCATAAATGGCTCAAGATGGCAATGAAGGATAAAGAAGACATGAAACGGAATAAAAGGGCAATGAATGGCTACAATGAATACCTTGAAGCCTTTAATAGCCGTATTAGCCCTCTCTGCGCCCTCTCTCAGCCTTCTCATGCCCTCTATAGACTGGAGGTTTTATGGCAGTAGGTAGATTTCAAGTAATGGCAACTTTACAGGCAGCGCGGGCGTATGTCCTTGGCATGCCTGTCACCTCGGCAAAATCATTCGGATTAAACCGTGCAATATTTTATGCTGCAGCAAAAAGAGGATTTAAAGGTAAAGGTGGTGCAAAAGCACCGAAGCAATTGACCCTAAAGGAAAAAAAGTTATCTGATAAAGAGATTAAAAAAATCCAAAAATCATTCACCATGACTGCGATTGGTGATGAAGCTGCATACAGTGTTGAAATAGATGGTAAAAAATTATTTGTTATTGGCAGTGAAATAAAAACGAAAGAAGATTTCAGGCGGCAGATAGAAAGACGATTTGGTGATAATTTTAAAAATGCATGGAAAGAAGCAGTAAAGATTTGTAAAGAATGCGACAAAGGCGTACTTTTATCCCAGCGCTATTTTTATAAAACAATATATAAACCGCAACGCGACGAACTTGCAAAAAAATGGACTGAGGAATCAGACACAGAGGTGAAAAAATGTTAATTTTAATTTTTAGTTTAATTGTCTTTGAATCTGTTGATGTTAAACCGGCAAGAGATAGTACACTACAGCAAATCAAACAAGGAAGATGGGAAGATGCCATAACAAATGCTAAATTTGTACTTATTCATGAGTCTGAAGACGATTTATTATTAGGCGTAATCAGATTCGCTGAGGTAAAGGGATTCATATCCGAGTTAAACCCAAAATATAAGTATCTATTAAACAAAAAGAAATCTAATATAATCAAAACATGGAAAAAATTTTATAAAGAAAACAAGGATAACGAAAACATTCTACAGATTCTTGCAATTTTGTATTTAGATACAGACCTTGAAAAAACTAAACTCTACGCCAATAGAATACTCGAATTAGATTCTTTAAACAGCTTTGCCTGTTTTATTCTCGGTTATGCATCAGAAAAAAATGACAATTATAATGAAGCATTAATATATTACCAAAAATCATTTTTACTCGATACTATGTTTACAGACTGTCTACCAATATTAGCAAACCTGTATATTATAACTGGCAATTACGATAGTGCATTAGTGCACTTTAGTAAAATCCATTATGAGGATAAAGCGTTAAATGCTATGCGCATCGGTAAAATTATATGTCAGTTAAAAAATGAAAATATAACAGGTGCAGTAACAACTTTAGACAGATTGAAAAACTCAGAACTATTCGAGTGTACAAGAAATAGTATTGAGGTAATACAGGAATACATAGATGGAGTAAAAGAAAATAGCCTCATCCCATCAGATAGTTTTATCATTTTCATACCAGTAGTTGTAAAGCAATTAAACCTGCATTCACCAACAAATTTGGTTGCAATACTAACAGTCAATAATATAGCCATTATGAACTTGAAAGTCGACAAAGAAAAGCCGTTATCATTGCCCACATCAATTAATCGAGAGATTATAATTGTACCATGTTATGCGCTAGAAGACGAGCCCATGCCATTTTTGGTCCCAAAGCCCAAATATCCAGAGTCGGCAAAAAGAGCAGATCTCGAAGGTGAAGTAGTAGTTAAAGCCCTCGTTGATATTAATGGTAGTGTTTTGGACGTCAAAATACTGGTATCTTCAGGGATAAAAGACCTTGATAATGCAGCACTCTTTGCGGCGAAAAACGCAAAGTATGAACCTATCACATATTTCGGTATACCGGTCAGGGTTTGGTCAAACATACCAATAAAATTTAAACTTACCGGAAAGTAAACATCCATAAAAATCATCATTCGGTAATTCGGGAATTACCGAATGCACGAATAGCCGAATCGGAATCTGTAGTAAAAAAGAGTAGATTGACTTTAGAGAAATAAGCATTATAATAGCAAATAATAAGGAGCATACATGAACTATGAAGTTTTCTACTGGGATAAACCAGGTAAGCAAAATACTAATAAGACCATTAATCTTGCCTTAAAACGGGCAAGGCAATTAAAAATAAAAAATATTGTTATTGCTTCGTGCAGTGGTAAAACCACTAAAAATTTATTGAAAAAGGGAAAGAACATTAGAATCATTTCAGTAACACATCAGGCTGGATTTTATAAACCTGGCACGATTGAAATGGATAAAAAAACAAAAAAAATTCTGGAAAGAAATGGGGTGATTGTATATACTGGCACGCATTTTTTTGGTGGAATCGGCAGGGCTATCAGATTAAAATTTGGTGGTCTTGAGGTTGAAGAATTAGCAGCAAATACCCTGCGTATATTTGGCCAGGGGGTTAAGGTTGCTGTTGAAATTACAATCATGGCACTCGATGCAGGTCTTATTCCCTATAATAAAGAAATAGTGTCTATCGGCGGCACAGGTGTTGGTGCAGATACTGCAATTGTATGTTTACCAAAACATGGCAAGGATTTCTTCTCATTTGAAGTAAGGGAAATCATCTGCAAACCACGAGTTAATAAGTGAAATCAAGGGTTGCAGTTGTAAAAACAACACCCGATACTGTTCTCGACGATATCGACAGGGCATTAGAACTGGCTCATGTTAATAGATTCTTACAAAAGGGTACACCGACTATCTTAAAAATAAATATCTCCTGGCACTTCTGGTATCCTGCGTGTTCAACAACGCCATGGCAGCTTGATGGAGTCACCTCTGCCCTTTCACACCGGGGATATAAAAATCTTATACCTGCCCAGAATAAAACCGTTGTGATAAACCCAAAACTTGGTGCAGAAAATCTTCATTTAAATTCAGTAATGAAAAAACATCGGTTAAAATTCGTGCACCTCTATGAACCAGATGTTGAGTGGATAACTTATAAACCAAAGGCAAAAATGCTCGTGCTCGATAAAGTGTATGAAAAACAGGGTATTCAAATACCAAAGATGTTCATTGGTAAAAATGCATTCCACCTGCCCACGCTAAAAACCCATGTATTCACGACAATAACCGGCGCGATGAAAAATGCATTTGGCGGACTCCTTAATGATAACCGGCACTGGACCCATTCGGTTATACACGAAACACTCGTTGACCTACTTCAGATCCAGAAAGAAATACACCCCGGTATGTTCTGCCTGACTGATGGAACAATTGCTGGTAATGGTGCCGGACCCAGAATAATGGAACCACAGATTAAAAATTATCTCCTGGCAAGTGGTGATTCTGTTGCAATTGATGCTATCGCTGCAAAGATGATGGGTTTTGACCCGATGAAATTGAAATTTCTTAACCTTGCGCATGAACAGGGTCTTGGCACAGCACTTCCCCAGGATATTGAAATAGCAGGCGAAGACATAAGCAGTGTGAATTTTCATTTTGAGAGCAAGGATACCTTTGCGTCAAAAGGACAGAAGGCAATATACTGGGGAAAATTAAAACCCTTTGAACATGTTCTTTTACGTTCACCAATTGTCCCGTGGTCTTATATAGCATCAAGGGCTTTTCATGACTTTTTCTGGTATAATGTCTTTGGTAAAACAATTGTAAAAAAGTTTTTAAATACAACATGGGGCAAGTTGTTTGAATCCTATAAATAAGTTTAAAATAAAGAAATTTGTTGTCGGATACATTCAGACCAACATGTATTTGATTATTAATGATAAAAAGGGAGTAATCATTGATCCTGGATTTGTCGATGCTGAAGCTGACGTTTTAATTAAAGAAATCAAAAGTGAATGCCTGAAGATTCCTGCAGTATTACTTACGCACGGACATCACGACCATATTAGTGGATTGGGCATAATAAAGAAGAAATTCAATAGCATTATATACTGTCATAAACTTGAGAGAGAAAAATTGAAGGACGGCAAAAAAAATGGCTTTATGATGACAGCTAAATTCTTCGGGCTAAATACAAAATTCAATACGGAAAAAATACCTGATCCTGATGAGTATCTTAACGGCGGTGAAGAGATTAAACTAATCGGTCTAACATTCAAGATTATCCATACACCTGGTCACACAAGCGGAGGTATCTCAATATTATTGGGCAATGTGCTTTTTAGCGGCGATACCATATTCAAATCATCAATCGGCAAAGCTGATCTGTATGATAGTTCTTATGAAGA